>NZ_LPVJ01000061.1 GCF_001516615.1 Ferroacidibacillus organovorans
ATCCTGAAGTCTGGTTCTATTTGGCATTCGAATGGTCCCCGTGGTCGACCAACTGGGAAAAAGATGCGTGGGGCCTGCTGAGTGATCGCGGGGACTGGACATTTCAACCTTTGTATGCAATAATGGCTTAGACGAACACAGCAGTCTTTTTCTTGAAAACCGAACGGTATAGGGAACGTCATGGCAGAGCGTCATGCTCTTGTTCCTGAATTACGGTGGTATTTCTCGGACAGTGTAAGAACTTAGCATGACTCGCCGCAAGGCAGTAGCATGGTTGAGTCAACACCTGATGACTCTGTGGTCGCAATACCTGAAGGTGCCGCCATGGGCGGTGTAGGAGGCTATACGATGCAAGAAGGAATCGTGAAGTGGTTTAACGCAGAGAAAGGGTACGGCTTTATCGAAGTGCCTGGCGGCGACGATGTGTTTGTACACTACAGTGCTATCCTTGGCGACGGCTACAAAGCTCTCGACGAAGGACAACGCGTTTCGTTCGAAGTCGTTCGCGGCAATCGCGGACTTCAAGCGGCAAACGTTTCTAAACTGTAAGTTAAACGAGCAAATGAGAGCCGTGCGAGAAATCGCACGGTTTTTTGCTGTATAGGCATTCCAAGCTATGAAAAACTGCGTTATGATAGGGGGGCAGGGACAACGCGTCTTTTGACATGAGTTGCTGAAACGGGACCTACATACACATGATTGGAAAGGAGTGTTGCGGATTGGCAGAGTTGCTGTCTGAAAATAAAGCGCTTACATGGATTGAGCGCGACCGTGAACACATGTGGCATCACATGCAGCCGTTTGCGAGCAGTCAGAATCCGATGATCGTTGCGCGCGCAGAGCGGGCAACACTCTATGACGTAGAGGGAAACGCGTATCTTGACGCGATGTCCGGGCTCTGGTGCATGAATCTCGGCTATTCAGAGCGTGCGCTGGCGGATGCAGCATATGAACAGATGGTCACGATGCCGTACTATCCGCTTTCGCAGAGTCATCTCAAAGCGATCGAAATCAGTGAAAAAATCAGTGATTGGCTGGGAGGAAAGCACCACATTTTTCTCTCAAACAGTGGGACGGAAGCAAACGAAACTGCACTAAAAATTGCGCGTCAATACCACGCTTTGCGCGGTGAAGGCACGCGTTACAAGGTCATTTCGCGCTATCGTGCATATCACGGCAACGCAGGCAGCGCGCTTGCCGCGACCGGCCAGTCGATTCGCAAGCAAAATTATGAACCGCTCACGCCGGGTTTCTTGCATGTTCCTCCGCCGTATTGTTATCGTTGTCCGTTCGGACAAAAAGAGGATAGCTGTCAACTTGAATGCGCGTCATACTACGATCAGGTGATGACGTGGGAGGGCAGTGACACCGTTGCGGCGGTGATCCTGGAACCTGTCATCACGGGTGGCGGCGTCCTTGTGCCAAAGCCTGGGTATCTTGAAAAGGTGCGCGAGATCTGTGACAAACACGGCGTCTTGATGATTGTGGATGAGGTGATCTGTGGCTTCTATCGCTCGGGCGAACGATTTGGACATCAGAACTTTCATGTGAAACCGGATATTGTGACGATGGCAAAAGGGATCACCAGCGGATATCTTCCTTTGGCGGCAACGGCTGTTCGCGACGAGATCTTCAATGTTTTCAAAGGGCAAGGAGAATTTACACACCTGCGCCACCTGAATACGTTTGGCGGCAACCCGTCTGCGTGCGCGGTTGCGGCGAAGACGCTTGAACTGATGGAAGAGCGGCAGATCGGGACGCGGGTGCGCGCGCTTATGGAGCGAATGAATGAGCGCCTTGAACGATTGCGGGATGTTCCGCTCGTTGGAGACGTTCGCTCTTTTGGATTTCTCGCAGGGGTTGAATTGGTCTCAAACCGGGCAGACAAGACACCGCTTGATCCGACGGTTATGGGACGCGTTTTGGCGCATTGCAAACAGCGCGGTGTGATTGTCGGGCGCAATGGGGATACTGTCCCCGAAGGGAACAATGTATTGACGCTGTCCCCGCCGTTTATTGTGACCGATGAAGAGCTCGACCGTATCTTTGACGCAATTGAAAGTGCGCTGCACACGGTGGCGGATGAGTATAGGGAGTGGGCCTTTTAAAGACTGTCTTGTTGTAACGATAAAACGTGCGTCATGGACCATGTAAACATGGTGCGCGCGAGGTTTTCCCACGGTTCATCCGCCATGTGATGACCGACGTCTTTGAGTAAGAGGAGGTCGCAGGGAATTCCTGCGGCCTCTGCGCGCGTTTTTAATAGCGTTGCGTGGTGCGCGTCAACTTGTACGTCGCACAACCCCTGCACAATCAGAAGCGGCACCCGCAATTGGTCGATCACTTCAATAGGAGAGCGCATGCGGTAGCCGCGTGGGTGTGTCTCGGGTGGTCCGCCGATGATGCGGCGCAACATTTTTTGCAGATCGGGGCGGTCGTGGTATGTGAGCGCCAGGTCTGCAACACCGCCGTGTGAGATGACACTGCGCGCAGACGGCTTTTCAATCGCGGTGAAGATCGCCAGCGGTCCACCGCGCGAGAAACCGTAAATGGTGATCTTATCGGTACTGACAAGCGAGCAGGTAGCAAGCAGGTCGAATGCCCCGAAGGCGTCGCGGCGATCATGTAGGCCAAAGTCTTCGCGCCCCTCTGTGCCTTCATTGCCGCGATACGTCGGTGCAAAGACGATCTGGCCCTGGCGAGCAAACCGTTCGAGCCAGGTCATCTTAACCATCCCAGCCTTGCGCATCCCGCCGCGCAAATAAAGAAATCCCGGATGTTTTTGTGGTGTGTGCAAAAAGGATTTTGGCAGCGCGAGGTAGCCAGTCTGAAGAAGCTCGTCTGCATAGAATTTCAAGTGAAAAAGCAAAATGCCATCTTCTGTGGCCGGACGCTCTTCAACGTGTGCGACGATGTCGCGCTGAAGGTGAGAAAGCAGCCACGCACTGTACATCGCGGAACCCTCCTGTATCATGCAGATACGAATAACGTGTGACGAGAGGTCGAGGTGTAGACTTTTCCTTCTGAGGGAAAAACTTTACAATGGATCTAGGGCTATTTTGTCCTGATTTCGATCATACCAAAATCGTTGTATCCATGCTTTAGGCGAGAAAGGAAGGAATCTTGTGTCTATCCAGCTTTCAAGAAAGGCGATCCCTTATACACCTGTCTCAAAGCCGCTCTCTGAGATGACCTTGATGATCGTATCGACAGCCGGGGTCCATCTCAAAACGCAGGAGGCGTTTGACACGGCGGGCGATACGACCTATCGCGTAATCCCGGGCGATGTTTCGGTTGCAGATCTCACGGTAACACACGGCGCACCCAAGGCGGAGTACGATACGGATGAGCCCAAAAAAGACTTGAACACCATTTTCCCGATCGATCGTCTGCGTGCGTTTGCCAAAGAAGGTATCATCAAAGACGTGGCCGAAAAGCACATCACAATGATGGGGTATGCGATGCGGCTCAACGAAATCAATGCTGTGACGGTCCCGGCGATTGCGAAAGAAGTGGATCGCTCGCGGGCGGATGCGGTTTTGCTCACGGCAGGCTGACCCCTTTGTCATCGGACCGTGGTCACGGTTCAGCGCGCAATTGAGATGATTGGGATTCCGACGGTGTTGATCACCCTTGATGTGGATCAGTCGGGGCTTATGCGCCCATCCCGCGCAATTCACCCGACAGGGTTTCGCTTCGGGCATTCGCTTGGAAAACCAGGCGATGAAAATACGCAGCGATTGGTGCTTCAGGCGGCGCTCGATCGTTTGCTTGAACCTGGTGAACCAGGCAGAATCAAGACGATCGATTTTCCCTCGTACGAGTCATTTAAATGAGAAAAAAAGGCTGCCGCGCGAGAGCGGGCAGCCTTTTTTTGAGAGATTCTCATTTACTCGGGGCGTAAGGAATACCGTCCGCAGCAGGCGCGCGGCTACGCCCAACGAGTCCTGTCAGCGCGATGATGGTCAGTGCGTAGGGGAGCATCGATACGAGATTCGCCGATATTCCCACGTTTTGCAATGCGATGCTAAGTGCCGTTGCAAATCCGAAGAGAAGCGCTGCACCAAATGATCCAAGGGGTGTCCACTTGCCAAAAATCATGGCGGCAAGCGCGATGTATCCGCGCCCGTTCGTCATGTTGACATCAAACGCGTTGAGCAAGCCGATGGACAGATAGACGCCACCAAGGCCTGAAAGTAGTCCGCCGATAAACACGCCGAGATAGCGAATGCGCGCGACATGAATGCCAACGGTGTCTGCGGCCTCGGGGTTTTCGCCGACGGCGCGCATGCGCAGCCCGAGTTTTGTGTGAAAAAGAACATACTGGCTTCCGGCAACGATCAAAAGCATCAGGTAAACGACCACGTCATGATGGCCAAGAATGGGGCCGATAAACGGGATCGTCGACAGAAAGGGAATCGTGATGGTGGGTAGAAATGGCGTATTGGTGGGCGTTCCGTTATAGCCATACACCGTGTTTAGCAAAAATGCTGTGAGGCCTGACGCAAACAGGTTGAGCGCCATGCCGACGATCACCTGATCGGATTGCAGGCGAATCGCGGTGAAAGCAAGCGCAAGCGACAGGATACCTCCTGCGAGCATTCCGGCGAGAAGACCAAGCCACGCCTGTTGCGTCGCGGCGGCGACCATGACGGCAAAAAAAGCGCCGACGAGCATGTTGCCTTCCATCGCGATGTTGACGACACCCGTTCGCTCTGAAAAGGTTCCCCCGATCGCGGGGAGTGCAAGCGGTGTCGCCATGGATATGGTCGCCGCATACAGCTCAGGGTTTGTAAAGATTTGTGCAATCGCGCTCATCCTTGTTCCGTCCTTTCAAGCGACCTTCCGCGTACGCGCGAGCGAATGCGACTGAATCCGTAGGCGTAGAGACGGTCTGCCGCGACAAAAAAGACGATGATCCCAGTGATCACATCGGTCATGTTCGCGGAGACGCCAGAGTTTATCTGCATCGTCTGACTGCCGACAGAGAGTGCGGAAAAGAAAATCCCGGCGAGAATCACCGCATAAGGGTTGTTGCGCGCAAGCAGCGAGACGACAATTCCGGTGTAGCCAAATCCGGAGGAAACCGAGTCATTGAGCTGTTGGTCGACACCAAGCATCTGTACGCCCCCTGCAAGCCCAGCAAGCAGGCCGCTTAGGCCAAGCGACAGGATCGTAAAGCGCGTCACGCTCATGCCTGCGTACTTGGCGGCGGAAGGGTTGTGGCCAACGGTTCGCAGGCGATAGCCAAACGTCGTGCGAAACAGCACGATGTGCGTAAGAATGGCTGCGGCGAGCGCGATGAGAAAGCCGGATGACAAGGTTGCGTTGGCAAAGACCCCGGTCGAAGGAAAGAGATTCGGCAGTGCGGCACTCGCGGCAATCGGTCTTGACTGCGGCACGAAACCAGGCGCCATCATTGGACCTTGCTCCAAAAGATAATGGACAAAAAAGATCGCGATGTAACTCAGCATCATCGTCGTGATGACCTCGTGCGCGCCGACAAGAGATTTCGTGAGGCCGGGAATCACGCCGCCCCATAGCGCCCCCGCCAACATCGCGCCAAGCAGTGCAAGAGAGATGTGCAGGATCGGGGTGAGCGTCGGAAAGTGATACCCAATAAAGACGGCGACAATTGCGCCCATCCAGTATTGTCCCTCGGCACCAATGTTAAAAAGTCCCGCGCGAAACGCTACGGCAATTCCGAGTCCCACGAGGATGAGTGGCACGGCGGAGGTGAGTGTGTTGCCAAGTGCCGACGCGCTGCCAAATGCCCCGACAAGCAAAGCGTCATAGGCGTTGAGTGGATTGTACCCTGATACGAGCATGATGATCGCTCCAAGAATAAGGCCAGTCAGCACGGCGTACAGGGGGACAGTCAACTGCTTTAGTTTACTTTTCATGGTGCACCTCCTGTGCGTCTGGATGCGTGCCGGTCATGGCCAGCCCAATTGCGTCGCGCGACGCGCCTTCGCCCGGGAGTGTTGTGACGACGCTGCCAGCGTGCAGGACACAGATGCGGTCGGAGAGTGCGAGAATTTCGTCCAGTTCAAGTGATACGAGCAAGATGGCGCTGCCCAGGTCGCGGATTTTTTCGAGCTCATGGTGGATGCTTTCGATGGCGCCGACGTCAAGCCCACGGGTTGGCTGAACGGCGATGAGCAGGCGCGGGGAGCGTGACACTTCGCGCGCAAGGATCACTTTTTGTTGATTGCCGCCAGACAGACTCTGTGCGGCAGCGTCAGGCTCGGGGGGCCGCACGTCAAAACGCTTGAGAAGCTCGCGCGCCTGTGCCTGTGCGCTGTGCGGGGTGAGCCAACCGCGCTTTGCGTAAGGTGGTTTTAGGTCGCGCAGCATCAGGTTTTCCGTCAGGGTAAAAGGGAGGACGAGCCCGTCGCGCTGACGGTCTTGCGGCACGTAGCTGATGCCGGCTTTGATGCGGTCGGAGACCGTATCGCGCGTGATGTCTCTGCCCGCAAAACGAATGGAACCGTTCACTGCGCTGCGCATGCCGACGATTGCCTCAACCAATTCGGTCTGTCCGTTGCCGTCAACCCCCGCAATCCCGAGAATTTCTCCTGCGCGAAGTTCAAAAGAGACGCGTTTTACGGCTTGCAACTTGCGGTCATCAAGAACGGAGAGATCAGATACATGCAAAATGACATCGCCTGGATGACTGGCGGTGGTGCGTGCGTTTAGCGCCACTTCGCGGCCGACCATCAATGTGGCGAGCTCGCTGGCGCTTGACGAGGCGATCGGCTGGGACAGGAGCGTTTTTCCCGCGCGCATCACAGTTACCGTGTCGGCGATGGCGCGGACTTCGTCGAGTTTGTGTGAAATAAAGACGATCGGAATGCCATCTTCTTTTAGTTTTCGCAGCACGACAAAAAGATCTTCGGTCTCTTGCGGCGTCAAAACGGCCGTCGGTTCATCGAGAATCAGGATGCGCGCCTGCCGATAGAGCGCTTTGACGATCTCCACGCGCTGCTGCATGCCGACGGAGAGATCCTCTACGCGCGCGTTTGGATCAAGTGGCAATCCGACGCGCTCAGACAATTCCTTCACCTTTTGCACGGCGAGCCGCTTAGGAAAGTGAAACCCGCCCGGCTCACTGCCAAGCACAACATTTTCCGCTACGCTAAGCGCCGGGATGAGCATAAAATGCTGATGAACAACACCAATGCCCGCGCGAATCGCTTCGCGCGGGCTCGAAAAGGTGACCACTTTATCATTGAGGATGATCTCGCCGGAATCTGGTTGGTACAATCCGCTGACCATCTTGATCAGCGTGGATTTGCCCGCGCCGTTTTCTCCGAGGATTGCGTGCGTTTCTCCCGCTGCAATGTGCAGTGTGACATCGTCATTCGCGATGACACCAGGGAACGTCTTGCGCAAGTGGTTTATAGAAAGCGTTGTCACTCATGAACCTCCTCCACCTTACGAGAGCGTCGAGGGTGGCGTAATTTTTCCGGACTCGATCAGTGACGCATAGTGGTTCACCTGTGCGATGATGGAAGCAGGTACGGCCTTGATCGGCGGGGCGTATCCGACGCCTTTGTTTTTCAGGTCAAACGTTACGATGCCCGATTTGAATTGATGGTGCAAGGCTTGTCCGATCACGGTTTCCGTCGCGACATCAACCGCTTTGAGCGCAGAGGTCATCACGGTTTGCGGGGCTAGGTAGTTTTGGTTTGCGTCGACGCCGATGGCAAAGACATTGTGCTGTTTTGCCGCTGTGATTGCGCCGTTGCCAGTCGCACCTGCGACCGGGAAAACGATATCCGCGCCGTTTGAGATCTGCTGATTGGCAATCGCTTCACCAGTGGCCGGGTCCGTAAAGGAATTGGCCCATCCGACGAGGACGTTTGCACTCGGGTCAACCTTTTTCACGCCTGCGACAAAGCCTGCCATGTAGCTCTCCACAGGCGGAATCTGCATGCCGCCAATGGTGCCTACAGTGTTTTTATTGTTAATCTGTGGGATGCCTTTTTGTTTTTCCATAAGACCTGACATGACGCCGACTAGGTACCCACACTCTTGTGTGTTAAACAAGGCAGATGCGACATTCGGGCGGTTGGTAATCGCGTCGTCAATGATCAAAAACTTCGTTTTGGGGAATTTTTTCGAAACCGATTGGACAGCCGAATCCATCAGGTAACCGACAGCGATGACCAGGTTGTCTCCCGCTTGCGCGAAATTGGTCAGGTTGGTGACATAGTCACTCGTCTGGTGCGACTGAACGACAGATCCTGAGATGCCGTACTTTGCTTCTGCCGCTTGCAGGCCAACGTAGGCCAGGTGGTTGAAGCTGTGGTCGTTTAGACCGCCGACGTCTGTGACAAGTCCCACTTTAAAACTTGCGTTGCTAGGCGTCGTGGGTGTGTTTCCCGCAGGTGGTGTTGTCGTGTTCTGCGTTCCGCAACCTGCCAAAAGCAGGGAGAGTGCCACGAGACCCGTGGCAGATCGTGCAAGGGTACGATTCAAGATAAGACCTCTTTTCTGAATGGTTTTGAAGAGCTTCGTCTTCCTATTTCTCAGATGGACAGATCTACTATAATCTTCCGCCCATAAATCGTCAAAAATCGACCTTCTGTCTCATTTTTCACGATCGTGATGCTCTTGTTGTTTAGGCGTGTCATGCTCGATGTGTGCGTCAGGCTGTGTCCGGAAAAGGATGTTCAAGTCATTGATGCGACTGGCATAATCTGTAACCTGATCCATCAGGGAGAGGGTTTGCCCCCACTCCTCTTCGTGGTGAAGTAGGCCCTGCAGTTCCTCGATTTTTGCTTCAAACAAGGAGATGCGCGAAGGGATCGCACCGCGTACGCGCTCCCAATGCTCCAAAATTTTTTCGCGCTCCGTCACGCTGATCTCACTCCACTCGCGAGAGAGTGACGGAATTTCAAGGTCAAGGCGCGGGTCGTACGTAAACCATGCATTCATGTGAAATTTCCCCCGTTTCATCCGTTTTTATGAGTTTGTTGCGCTTTTACAAAACTTGCGATAGCCAACGCCTTCTGCGATAAAGTAAACTAAAAACCGTGACTGATCGCGTGTGACGCGTCGGCAGGACCATTTCTTTTTGGAAAGCAGGCGGACGTTTGGTTATCATGCTCGTTTTGGCAAACGTGATTTTGCTCGTCACAGGACAAGTACTTTTTAAGCTGGGACTCAACCGCATGGGCGTACTTACGCTTCAAAACGCGTTCCATGTCTTTGTCTCCCCACTGATTCTTACAGGACTTTTTCTCTATGTCCTCGCCACGCTCCTTTGGTTTGCGGTTCTGTCGCGCGCGCAATTGAGCGCTGTATATCCGCTGCAAAGCATTTCTTACATACTCGGTCTGGCTGTTTCGGTATGGATCCTGCACGAGGATGTATCACTCACGCGCTGGATCGGAGCGATTGTCATCTTGCTTGGTGTCGTGCTTGTGACATGGTCGCCAAAGCTTTAGCCGGTTTTTCATCATAGAGCGCAAAGTAAAGGCCTGCGCTAATCAGCGGATCGATGCGTAACAGATAGCGGTCGAGGCTTGATGCGTGGAGTGCCTCGAAGGATGAAAAGACAGTCATATACGCTGTGAAGAGATAGGCGAATTGTGCAAAGACAACCGCAAGAAGAAACCAGAGTGCGCGGCTTCGCGACGCGAAGGCAGCCCAGACCAGAAATGGATAGGCAGCCACGATCGGGTAAACGCGAAGGTTTGTGACGGTCGTCCACATGGCGCCAAGGACGTGCGACATAAAGGGCCATGGCAGACGCGCGCTGACGCGCGAGAGTGTGAGTCGAGTTCCCCAACCCGCGAGGGTGGGGTGGTGAAACAAATAGAAGTTCCACAAAAGAATGGGAAGCGCCGCGCTCACGTAGATGAGCAGGCGTTTTTTTTCACGCAAGGCTGAGCGTGTTTGCCGTGCGCTGAAAAGAAAAAATACTGCGAGGGTGAAGCCTGCGACCATCCATCCGTCGACGCGCAAAAAGGCGGAGAATAAAAGCAGGATGACACCCGTGTTCAAATCGCGGCTGTCTTTTGTTCGCACGGCGAAGGCGAGATAGATGACACCGGGTGTGTACAGGTCGACATACGGCATTTCTCCGTATGCGAGGATGGTAAAAAGATCATACGATTGGCACCCCCAAACGGTCAATGCCAAAAGGATCAGAATTCGATTTGTCGTCAGTCTATAGCGTTTGAAAAGGCCCCATTCCACAGTGAGTGCGCCCAGAAAATAGAACGGGGCGATCCACTTGGCGTGTTGAATCGAGATATCCCCTTGCAGGACGTTATTCCACGCTACGAGTTCAGGAAATCCCGGCGGGTAACTTCCGTACGCGTTTGCGAGTAGAGCGTGGACGTTGCCGCCCGTCACCGTGAGCACCTTGGCGGCATACATCCAATAGGAGTATTCGTCCCAGCCAAAAAGGCGTGTGTGAATGCCGATGATGACAAAGGCGGCAAACGCAAGCAGCGAGGCGGCGCTAAGAAGTGCACTGATGCGCACTTTGGTTTTTTGACGCGGCGCGCGACGTGACCGCGCGGGCGCCCACAGCGCATGGATTTCGCGCAATAGGAACCAGACGAGTGAGGCGAGCGCGAGAACGGTGACACCGCCGCGAAAGAATACGCCGGCGCCTGTTTTGGCAAGGGGCAGGATGAGCAGGTAGGCGTTTGCAAAAAAGAGGAGAAACGGCAGCAAGACAGATCCGCAGAGGATGGCCAACCCGAGGCGTTCGAGTCGATTCATATGCGCAAAAAAGGGATCGAGCAAAAGACCGATGCCAATTACAGTTAGAATGAAAAGAAGTGTAGGAATCATGGCAAGGTAACCTGCTTTATCACGTGAAATGATGAATTGAATTGAGCGTTTGCGCGAAGAGATTGTGGATTCTTTACTTGAAACAGGATAAGCAACCCTCTGCTGGCGGAAGGTTTGAATCCAAGCAGTGACAAAAATTTTGGATGGTGCAGTGCGATGATATAGCGAACGTGATGCCGGCGAATGATGCTGGCAAGTCCTTTGCGTGTCGCGAAAACGGATGAATCCCAGACATCTCCGCCGGCGTTTGGGCGACGCCACGACCAGTACGGCACAAAGGTCATCGGGTAGAGCAGGTAAGCGACGCGGTAATAATTGTCCCCACCGTCTTTTCCATTGAGGTAGAGCACGGTTGTCGTCTCACGCACAGGGAGTGTGCGCGAGACGATCTGTGCGACATAGCGTGCCTCTGCGTCAGGCGGGGCGCTTGCGGCAAGGGATGTGTCGATCCTTTGCGTGAGGGTGATAAAGCCCGAGCCGGTCAACCAGAGAATGGCGAGTGAGAGAATCATCGTTTTTGTAAAGGGCGATCTCAAGAAAAACATCCTCATCTCACGGACAAATGATCAAAGCAATCGGTGCGAAAAAGACAGACGATTGGGGCGGTGGCGCGTGGATCGCCATTGTCCAAAGCGCGTCAATGATCGTTACGCGGTAGGGCGCGGACCGGCATCCATGTTGGCTGTCGCAACCGTCAGCACTGGACGGACGGTCAAGTCGCTGTGCGCGCGAATTTGGCAGGAGAGCCGATACTGTCCGTCTGGATGCCCCTTCTTGCCGAGGATCTCGAGTTCCGGTGCCTCGGGAGGGGTGGGGGTTCCTGCCAGGATTTCGACCCGGCATGTCGTGCAGCGGGCGTTGCCGCCGCAGCGGTGCAAAATGTCGACGCCGTGATCTTCTAGCGCCAAGACCAATTTTGTTCCATCTTCAACTTCAAAGGACGGGCCATTTTCGACAGTGATTCGTGGCATGGGTGATCTTCCTCTCGGTGTGTATAAAACTTTTTGACGCATGGATAGTATAGCCAAAGCGTGGAAAACTAGCGAGGACATTACAAGAGGAGGATGCCCATGCAAGCCCTAACGACCAAAGAGCTGAACTATCTTGATGACCTGTTGGGTGGTGAAGCGCTTTTGGCAAAAACGTGCGCGGCGGCACTGCAGACCGCGATGCAGCAGGATGTTCACCAGTTTTTGCACCACGCCGTCGTAGAGCATCAGCGCAGGCATGATGAACTCATGCATGTCCTAACGTCACACCAAAACGCAGCCCGCTAAAAGGAGGCCCTTCATGCAACAGACGATGAATCGAATTCCGTATGGAATGGATTTTCGCGACACGGCGATGCAGATGGAAATAAAGGATCGCTTTCACGCCATCATTCTCTTATTGAAACACAACATTCGCGAGTACGCCACTGCGGTGACGGAAGCGAGTTGTCCGATGGTGCGTCAGACCCTGCAGCGCCTGCTTTATGAAACGATTGCAGAACAGGCGGAGTGTTATCAAGTCATGCGCCGGCAGGGGTGGTATCCGCCGGGCGCCACAGCGTCTCGGGATGATGTCATGCGCTCGATCCAGAATAACCAGCAGGCCGCGCAAGAAATCGCGCAAGCGGTCGCCAAAACAGGGATGCGTTCGAGCGTTGGCGCGACGTACACGCCCGCGACGGATCGCTATGGATATGAGACAGCACACACAAATGGCATGCAGCATCAACACGCGTATCAGCCTCAGGGAACGTATGCAGGGCAGCAAAATGTGCGCGGGGAAACATTCTAGGTTTGCAAACAAAAGGGTTTAGAAAGGCAGGCGTCAGCGACAAGCTGAAGCCTGCCTTTCTTGCAGTTTGCCAGGCATTCCGTCGATTAGTAAACTAGAGAGAACAAAGGTGAATGGCAAGTGCGTGACATGTGGAGAACAAGGGAGTTTTTGGTTTGAACCATGGGGTGATCGAGATAGAGCCAGGCGTTGCGGCAAAGAACAATCCTGTAGATACGCTCGCAAGCAGGATGGGGCAACTCGCGACACTTGCGCAGGAAAACGGCGATCAACAACGCATCGATCGCGTAGCAATGCTCCTTGAAAAACGCCGGACACAGGATCGGCATATTGTTTTTCTCGGCCATTTTTCTGCGGGAAAATCGAGTCTCATGAATGCACTCTCAGGCGTGCCGTTGCCAACGAGCCCGCTGCCGACCAGTGCCAATCTTGTGTTTGTCAGTCACGGCGAGCCGCGCGTTGCGGCCTTTTTTCGCGGTGGCGCGCGCGCAGAGCGGGTAGGGAATGACGATGAGGCAAACCGGATGCTCGCAGCGTGGTCGACAGACGCGCAGGACGTCGTGCGTGTGGAGGTAACGCTTCCTATTGACCTCCCGGCCCACGTTGTGCTGGTTGACACGCCGGGCGTAGATTCGACAGACGCGCGTCACGAAGAGGCGGCAAGCCATGCGCTTTTTCTCGCGGATGTGCTCGTCTTTGTGACAGACTATAACCATGTTCTCGCAGAGGATCATCTGCGCCTGTTGCGCAGCTTTATGAAATTGAATCGTCCGCTCTTTTTTGTTGTCAATCAGATTGATAAACACAACGCGTGGGAACTTCCTTTTGCGTCGTTTGCTGAAAACGTCCGCGCGACGCTTGAAGATGAGGGGATGGACGCTTCTTTTGTATACTTTGTCAGCGCGCTTCACCCTGAGGTGCCTGACTGCGAGCTCTCTGCGTTTAAGCATGAACTCGGTGCTGTGCTTGATGCGCGCGATGAGTGTGCGCGCTTTCTTCCGGCGCTTGCACAATTGCTTGAAGAACATCGCAGGTGGTGTGTCGAACAGGCAAACTCCGACAGCGCGACGGCACTGTCGGAGCTTCCGAATATGGAGGATGAATTGGACGGGACGGATCGATCAGGGGAGGAACCCCTGGCTCGTTTGAAGGCTCTGGTGCGTGCGTGTCAAGCTGCGCAGGAGTGTGTCAAAAACGCGCAGGAGGTGTGCGAAAAGCGCATTTCAGCTTTTCAGGGGGCGCTTGACGCGGTTGTCAATCAGGCGATTTTGTTACCCTACAGCACGACAGAGTTAGCCGTTCGCTTTGTGGAATCGCAGGCGCCAAATTTTCGCGTCGGGGTGTTGTCGACACGCGCGAAAGTGCAGCGCGAGCGGGAGATGCGCCTCACGGCGCTTGTCGATGATGTCGCAGAAAAATTTCGGACAGGGATCATCGCGCATCTTCGGCAGATCGATCTTCAAGCATTGCAGGAGGGCGTTTCCTTTCCAGAAGAAAGCGCGAGGCTGTTTAATCGGCTCGAACAGTGTGTCCATTCGGCATGGCTTGCATCCCACCTTGCGCAAGGCGCTTTAACAACGGCGAGTTATGGCTATCAGTACGCGAAAACCGTTGATGCCGCGTTGCGCACCGCCGCACACGCAGTGACAAGGGAGCTTACTTCACTATATGAAAATGCTCTCAAAGAGAAAATGAATGAACAGACAAAATCTGCACGCGCGCTGCTTGAGCGGGTGGGACAACGCCTGCCAACACTCTTTGCAATCGAGGAGACCGCAGCATCGCGCGCTGCGGCTTGCGCCGCGCTTAAAGAGGCCTGGCAAGAAGGGGGGATCGCGCCATGAATAAAGAAACCCTGCGCATTGCAGAGCGTCTCGCTCGCGTATCGACGCTGCTTGCAAACACAGACCTTGAATCGCTTCGTGCGAACCTCTCGCAGCGTGCAGAGCGATTGCTCAATCAAGAGTCAACGATCGCAGTGTTCGGCGCGTTTTCCGCGGGCAAATCGTCTCTTATCAATGCGCTCGTTTTGCGCAATCTCTTGCCGGTCTCGCCAAATCCTACAACAGCCTCCATCAATCGCATCATGCCGCCGACAGACGAGTTTCCTCACGAGACGGTTCGCGTTTTTATGAAGTCTGCTGCGCAGGTGCAAGACGAGGTTGCAAACGCCTTGCAACACCTTGGGCTTCCAGTCGTCGATCTCTCAGAGATCCCGCGCGTCATCGCGTCGATTGTGCGCTCCGAGCTGCAGCCAGAAAAGCGCGCCTACGACAGCTTTTTGCGTTCGCTCGCGCGTGGACTGACACGGGATCGGCCATTTGCCGGCGAGGTGCGAAATGTGCCCTTGAGCGAGTTTCCAACTTATGTCGCGCGCGAAGACCGTGCGGTATGGGTTGAGCGTATCGATCTCTACCTCGATTCACCGTTTGCCAAACTGGGCGTGACGCTTGTGGACACGCCCGGTTCAAACTCGATTCACGCGCGGCACACCGACCTTGCGTTTCAATTCATGCGCGACGCGGATGCGACTGTGTTTGTCACGTATTACAACCACGCCTTCGCAAAGCCTGATCGCTCCTTTTTGCGACAATTGGGCATGGTGAAGGATGCTCTTGATACGGATTCGATGCTCTTTGTCATCAATGCTTCTGACCTTGCGGCGACACCTGATGAAACGGGGCAGGTCGTGTCTTATGTGCGTCAAGAACTGCAAAAGCTCGGTGTGCGCACACCGCAGATCTATCCGCTTTCAAGTCAACTCGCCATGTTTGCCGCGATGATTGACAGCGACACGTTTCCGGAGGAAGCAACTGGAGCGCTGCGTAAGCGCCTTCATTTGGCGCCGGATGAACCCCTTCCATCGGTTGAAGAGATGAAGGGGCGTTCGGGGATTACACCGTTTTATGAGGCGCTCGTCGCGCTCGCCGTGCACCGCCTGCGCGATGAATCACACAGGCGCGCAAAGGCAGAGCTCACGCGCGCCGCGTCACGCCTTGAGGCAGGAATTGCAGCGCTTGGCGCGCAGATTGAACAGGGTGACACCTATCAGCGCAAGCGTCTCGAAGAAAGCTACGCATTTGTTGCGCAAATGGATGAGGATCTGGCGATCGAAGCGATGCGCTTAAAGGCAGAAGGCGAGGAGTTGTTTCATCACGCATTGCAGCGCGTCCGCTTTGCGTTGCCAGAACTCAGCGCGGGAGCGTTTCACGTCTCGACACTGCGCAGCGGCTCGCGGGATGAGGCGGATCAGGCGTATCGCGCGTGGCGCAGCGATGTCGCAGAGCGTGCGACGCAAGAGGCGCGCGCGACTTCCCTGCGGCTTTTGCGCATGGTCGACCAAGGGAGGGGGCGCCGGCTTCAGGCCCATCTTGATTTTTGTGCACGTGAAGGCCTTGTCGGTCAGGAAACGCTAGAAAAAGCGCCTGACTACCCAGTACCCACCGCACTTGCGATAGATAGCGCTCCTGACGTGGAGCGTGCGGTACAGCGCGCGGTGCGCGACATTCAGGCGTTTATCGAAGGGGCCGGAAGAAGCCAGCTTGCGCCGATTCTTGAGGCGCAGGCCGTGAATTGTGTAGAGTCGTATTTTCTTTCGGTCTTGCGCGGTTTCATTGATGTGCACAGCGAGCAATCGCGGACCGAACGGGCTGACTATCTTATGATCGTGCAGCAGGCGCAGGCACCTGTGCGGGATGGCGAGTTGAGGCAGCGACAAGAGCGCTTGCTCGCCGCGCGCGCTGCATGGCCTGATGAGCGGGAAGCGTTGGAGGGGTTTGAATGAATGAATCGCGGATCACACTGGTCGTTCGCTCAACGGAGATTGATATCAATGGTCACGTCAACAACGCGAAGTATTTAGAATACCTCGAGTGGGGTCGGGAAGACTTTTACGAGCGTGCAATGCTTGATTACGAAACGCTTTTTCAGTTGGGCGTCATCACCGTTTCGGCCAACATTTCGATCAACTATCGACGCGAGGCAAAACAAAATGACGTGCTCACTGTGATTACACGCCCTGGACAACTGGGGAACAAAAGCTTTGTTTTTCATCAGACCATCCTGCGCGAGGCGGATGACACGCTGATTGCTGACGCGTCTGTGACGCTTGTGACGGTGGATACAAAAACGCGCAAAAGTACGCCGCTTCCGGCGCGGTTGCGTGCGGTGTTGCAGGGTGACTGAGTTTTAAGATGACGGTTTCACGAGACATGGTTACTACGGGAAGAGGCGGGTATTATGCAAGGTTCACCCTATGAGAAAATCGGTGGGGAAGAGACGATTGCGCGTTTGGTCGACGCTTTTTACCCACGCGTCGTTGAGCACGAAGATTTGAAGCCAATCTTTCCGCAAGACATCAAACCAGTGCGCGACAAACAGTTTCTCTTTTTGACGCAGTTTTTGGGCGGGCCTCCACTCTACTCTACCATGTACGGTCACCCGATGCTGCGCGCGCGGCACATGCCGCATGAAATCACGCCAAAGCGCGCCGCCGCGTGGCTCTCCTGCATGCGCGAGGCGATGGATGAGATTGGACTCGCGGGTGAGATGCGCAGCTTCATTGAAGAACGCCTTACCATGACGGCACATCACATGGTCAATCGACCTGATGATGAGACAGAAAAGCCGGTCTAGGTGCACGGCGTCAGGCGTATACAACCGTGAGGAGTGAGTGACGATTCTTGAACAAGTGACGTTTGATTTGGACGGAACGCTTGCGGATGCGCCGTTTGAGCGGTTGGTTCTCCCGCATGTCTATAAAGAGCTCTTGCGACTGGGCATCGCGCAGCCGCAAGAGCGGTTATTTAAGGAGCAGTTGCGGAGGTTTGAAGAAGAGCGGCGGGTTGACGCGTTTCACTGGGACGATCTTGTGCTGCAGGTTTTGCGAGCAGAAGGGATTGAGGCGTCGCTTGTGATGGCTGAACTCATCGAGCGCGAGGACGTCGCCAAGGCGCTCAGCGAGGAACGGCTGTTTCCTGATGTGATTGCGGGACTGCGCGCGATTCGCGCGCTTGGGTTTGGCATCTCTGTCTTGACGAATGGACACGCGCGCTATCAGCGCGCGGTATTCGCCAAGATGGGCGTATCCGATCTGTTTGATGTGATTGTCGGCCCTGATATCTTAGGCACCTCAAAACCCAATCCTGCGGTTTTTTCTCACGAAAGCTTGACACTTCCTGTGCGCATGCACGTCGGAGACTTGCTGACACAAGATGTGGCAGTTGCGAAAAATGCAGGAATCCGCGGTGTCATGGTGGCGCGGCCGCGGCAGACGGTGGAAGGATTTGATCGCCTGCGCGCGTACACGCCCGCAGAGCGCCCACACGTAGCGCTCACATCCGGTCTATTGCTGCGGCAGTACGAAAAGGAGCACCGCTATCTAGCCCGCCCGCTGCCAGCGGCCGCGCTCACTAAAGACAGTGCTGCGTTTCCTGATGCGATCGTGTTTTCACTTGAAGAACTGCCTGCCCTTTTGTGCACACCATGAGCAAAGACTCAAACGCGCGTCAGGCGTACACAATCGTTTTGTTCATCTTTTTCACGACGTCTCTTGTCGAGTCGTTGGTGGTGTCTCATTTAAACGCTTTTCTTCCGGTCTACTTACATCAGGATCTCGCTGTTTCACAAAAAAACGTCCCGATTTTTCTGGCGCTCTCCACGGCCATCGAGTTTGTTCTCGGTCTACCGCTTGTGCCTTTTTGGGGGGTGTGGGCGGACAAATTCAGCCGCAAGTGGGTGATTGCGCGAAGCGCCTATGTAGAAGCGCTTGTGTTTTTTATGATCGGTGCGTCGCACTCTGTTGTGATGTTTGTCATATCACTGCTTTTTGTCGGATTTCAACTGGGGAATACAGGTGTCATGCTCTCGGCAATCCGCGATGTGGCGCCCGCCAAGCGCACTGGTTTTGCAATCGCGCTCTTTGGCCTGGCGAGCCCGCTTGGCTTTGCGCTCGGGCCGCTCATGGGAAGCTTTCTGGTTGAACACACGGGACTTGGCCTGCATGGCTTATTCATGCTTGACGGCGTTCTCTCGGCTGGGACAGGCGTGCTCGTCTCTGCGCTGTTTCGCGAGGTGCGGCCTAAAGCGCCGCCGCAGGGTCGCACCATCGATCTCGCACTGCGCGCGGTTTCACGCGTCTTTACCTCACCGCGCATCAGGAAACTGTTCATCATCTTTGGTCTGGTGATTCTGGGGCGGCAGATGGTCTCGCCATTTATACCGCTCTTAGTCATCCACCTGCACCCCATGCGCTATGGTCAACTCAGCGCCATTGGCCTCGTGACGGGAACCTCCGCGCTTGCTGGCGCCGCGATTTCCCCGCTTGCCGGCGCGCTTGGGGACCGCATCGGGTTTCGCCGCGTCCTGTTTGTTTCTGTGTTGGTCATGGCCGCGAGCTTCTTTCTTATGGCCGTCTCCCAGAGCGTCCTCGCGCTGGCCGCGCTGAGCCTGTTTTTTTCTGCCGCGAACAGCATCAACTTTGCGATGATTTTTTCCATGCTCGCAACGACGCTGAGCGACGAGGAGCGAACGCCCGCGCTAAACCTGGTGTACGTCCCACTTTATATCTCAGGGATCATCGGCCCCATCCTCGCGGGCGCAATCGCCCGCACCGATCTCGCGCTCGTATTCATCGCGGCCGGCGTCATGGCGCTCATCGGAGCGTGGGTGGTCTATCTAACGCGTACGCGCACGGTGGTCATGACTCCTGAGCCTCGCGCGTGAACTCATCGCCAAGTTCTGCCGAGCGTTCTGTCGCGCGCTTGATCGCGGCGCGCACGGCGTCTGTAAACGAGTACGCGTCAAGCACTGCGAGGCCGGCCATCGTCGTGCCGTTGGGAGACGTCACTTGTTTTCGCAGCGCAGTCGGTGGCGCCACGCGCTCACGCAGCATCTGCGCTGCGCCAAACAACGTTTCAACCACAAGCTCTGTCGCGGTATGCGGATCAAGACCAACGTCGATGCCCCCTTGTGTCATCGCCTCGGCGAGGTAGTACACATACGCAGGACCGCTGCCAGACAGGCCGGTCACCGCGTTTAAAAGCGACTCGTCAAGTGGATATGCGCGTCCCACTGCACTGAGCAGCGTGCGGACGACGGCTTCGTCCTCTGGTGTGCAGGCGTGACTCAGCGCGTAACCTGTCGCGGAACAGAGGACGACACTCGAGGTGTTAGGCATCGCGCGCACAATCCGCTTGCGGGAGCGATCCAGACATCCCTTGGCCGTCGTGAGCGACGATTCGATCGTCGCAATGGAGACACCGGCTGCAATCGAGACGTATAACACATCCCGTGGAACAAACGGCGCGATGGTTGTGAGCGCGGTTGGTACGTCGCGCGGTTTCGTGCAAATCAAAATGACATCGACATGCGCGAGCGCATCAGATGCCAGTGCGTACGTGTTTACACCGTAGCGCAATTGAAGCTCCTCAAGGCGAGAGCGGTTTCCCCGGTTCGTCACATGAATTTGCTCAGGTCGGGCGACGCCGGTCGTGGTGAGACCGCGGATGAGTGCCTCCGCGATCGCACCTGCGCCAAGAAACCCAAGGTGCAGCGTTCCTAACGCTTTCACATTCGTTCACCCCTTGATGTGTATCATTTTGTCTCAGTGTGTCTGTAAGGGCGTCTTTTCCATCTTTACGTGTACATAGGCGCCTGTGGTCGTCGTTGGCAGAACGCGTGCGACGGCAGCGCTGCCCGTCTGTTCAAACGCGCTGACCATCGCTTGCGCCACGTTTTGCGCAGGATCGCCTGCCTCAACGACGGCGAGCAGGGTGGGGCCTGCGCCGCTTAGCACCGTGCCGATGGCACCTGCGCTTTGCGCCGCATGGTACACTTCGTCAAATCCTGGAATCAGGTGTTTGCGCGCGTCTTGGTGCAGGCGATCGGCGAGCGCGCGGCGCAACAATGGCAGATTGCCTGTGGTGAGTGCCGCAGTAAGGAACTCGCATGCGCCACGTTAAAGATGGCGTCTGCGCGCGCGACACGATCCGGCAGCACACCACGCGCGGTCTCTGTGAGCAGCGGGAATCTGGGAGTGACCGCGACAAACGTGAGATTGTCGCGAATCGGCAGGTTGACGTGTGTGACAGCGTGTTGATCAAGATACGCAAGGACAGCGCCGCCCAAAAAAGCAGGCGCGACATTGTCTGGATGGCCCTCATCTTCGACGGCGATGCGCAGTAGCTGTGCGCTTGAAAAAGGGGAGTCGAGAAAGTGGTTTGCGGTGAGCAAACCGCCTACGAGTGCGGCCGCGCTTGAACCGAGTCCCGCCGCGATCGGAATGCGGTTGACCATGCGCAGATGAACGCCGCGAAACGGCTGCCCCGCGCGCTCGTACATCATTTTCATGCAGCGGATGAAGAGGTTCGTTTCATCGCGCGGCAGAGTGTCGGCGCCCACACCTTCAATCTCGATGCGCAGATCGTCAGCCGGCGTTGCGTGAAATTCATTCCAAAGATCAAGTGCGATGCCCATACAGTCAAACCCTGGTCCGAGATTGGCGCTCGTCGCAGGCACATAGATGCTGACGTTCACGATTTTCCCTCCACAATGGCGCGCCAAACGGCGTTGCGGGATGCTTCTACCGTGCGCGTGGCCACACGTTGGGAAGAGACTGCCGTATCCGGGTCTTTTAAGCCGTTCCCTGTCAGGACGCAGACAATTTTATCATCAGGTGAAAAAGGCAAACTCGTGGCGCGCTTTAGGATACCGGCGATCGGCGCGGCTGAGGCCGGCTCTGCAAAGACGCCTTCGCGCTTTGCAAGCAGCCTGTACGCGTCAAGAATTTCTTCGTCCGTTACGGCCGCGATCGCGCCGCGGCTGTCGGCTAGCGCGCGGTTTGCAAGCTGCCAGCTCGCCGGATTGCCGATGCGAATCGCAGTCGCAATCGTGTCGGGTTTTTCTACGATGTGGCCACTCACAATCGGCGCGGCGCCCGCCGCCTGAAAGCCAAGCATATGCGGCACGCCGGACTGTCTCGCTTGATCCCACTCGACAAAGCCCATGTGATACGCGGAGATGTTTCCGGCATTGCCGACAGGGATCGCCAGGTAATCAGGCGCCTTGCCAAGCGTTTCAACCAGTTCAAACGCGGCAGTTTTTTGCCCCTGCAAGCGGTAGGGGTTGACGGAGTTTACAAGGGTGATCGGCTCGCTTGCCGCGACGTCGCGCACGATCGTGAGCGCCTCGTCAAAGTTGCCTGCGATGCTGATGACCTCGGCGCCGTAGGCGAGCGCCTGTGCGAGTTTGCCGAGTGCGACGTAGCCGGCTGGGATGATCACGACACAGCGCAGTCCGGCGCGCGCGGCGTACGCCGCAGCGGCGGCAGACGTGTTTCCAGTGGATGCGCAGATAACCGCCTGGCTACCTTCTTCGATCGCTTTGGCAATCGCCATGACCATGCCGCGGTCTTTGAAAGAACCTGTTGGATTGGCGCCTTCGTATTTGAGATAGACCTGCGCCTGTACGCGCTCTGAGAGATAGGGCGCAGGAATGAGTGGGGTGTCTCCTTCGCAAAGGCTTAGTGAGGGGGTCTTATCCGTCACGGGAAGGTCTTTTGCAAAGCGGGCGAGAATACCGGATCGCTTGCTTTGCTCGGTGGACTGATTCACGCATTGACACTCCTTTCGACAGGCATGATGCAGTGAATGGTTGTGACATCAGGATGGGCCTCTAGCTGTTTTAATGCTGCGCGCAGATGCCGCGCGTGGACATCGTGTGTGACAATGACGATCTCTGCGCTGTGCGCCGCGACACGTTTTTGCAGGACCGTCTCCATACTCACGCCGTGATCGCCAAAAACGCCTGCAATTTTGGCGAATACGCCCGGTTGGTCATTTGCCGAGAGGCGGATGTAGTGGCTTGCGGATTCCGCGCGCTCTTGATCGACTGGCTTATGGGGGCGGGGGTGTGGTGCATACCCGCCATTTTGCGGTTGCCGCATCGTTTTTAGCACCTCGATGGCATCGCCGACGACGGCGCTCGCCGTCGGCAGCGCGCCAGCCCCTCTTCCAAAAAACATCAGGTCACCCGCCGCGTCACCGCGCACAAACAGCGCGTTGTACGAACCTGAGACGTGCGCCAAGGGGTGGCTTTTTGGGATCAGTGTTGGACGTACGTGCAGGGTGAGCGCGCCGTCTCGCTCCGTTCCGACGGCGAGCAATTTGATCACGCTGCCCAGTTCATGCGCGTATGCGATGTCGCGCGCGGTGATCTTGCGGATCCCGGTGACTTCGACGTCACTCAGGCTGACACGGGTGTAGAATGCGATCGACGCGAGAATGGTCAGCTTGCGCGCGGCGTCAAGCCCATCGACATCGCTGCTCGGGTCACTCTCTGCATAGCCGAGGTCTTGCGCCTCTTTTAGCACCTCATCAAAGTCAGCGCCCGTCTCCGTCATCTTGGAGAGGATGTAGTTGGTTGTTCCATTGACGATTCCTTTGAGATCGGAGATCGCATTTGCCGTGAGGCTCTCTTGCAGCGGTCGAATAAGCGGAATCGCGCCGCCGACGGCCGCCTCGTAAAGCACCGTGACGCCGGCTGCGTCGGCGGCCTCCAAGATCTCTTCGCCACAGAGCGCGATCAGGTCTTTGTTGGCTGTAATGACGTGCTTCCCTCGTGCAATCGCCTCCAGAATAAACGTCCGCGCAGGCTCAATGCCGCCAATGGTTTCGATGATGATGCGAATCGACGCATCGCCGAGCACGACGTCTGGATCGTTTGTCAGCATATCCTCTGCCAGGGAGACAGAGCGCTCCTTGTGCACGTCGCGCACGAGTACGCGCGCAATGATGGGTTCCCACCCGGTCAGACTCTGCAGGCGCTGCTTTCTCCTGCGCATCAATTCAATGACGCCACCGCCGACCGTTCCACACCCTAACAATCCGATTCGCTGTTCCATGACTTGTCTTCCTTTCACGATTCCCATGATGATCGCCGTATTCCGTTATGAACCCTGTCCGACCATGACGACCTGGCTGACGCCTGCAACCTCGCGGAGGATCTGCAGGAGATCGTCAAGTGTCGCGTCGAGCGTGTGCGTATCCACAGAGAGGATAACCGTTGCGATGCCTTGCAGTGGCAGGGATTGATTGATCGTCAAAATGTTGCCGTGTTTTGCGGCGACGGTATTGAGCACGGTCGAGAGGACGCCTGGCTTGTGTTCAAGTGTTAGAGCAATCGTGACAATCTTTCCGCTCATCGCCTCGGAAAACGGCCGCACGGTGTCTTTGTATTTGTAGTATGCGCTGCGCGAGAGGCCGATGGCGCGCACCGCTTCAAGGACACTCATGTCGCGCCGCCGCGTCAAGAGCTCGGTCACAAGCGTTGTCTTTTGAATGACCTCAGGCAAGTTTGAGCGACGGATTAAAAAATAGGGGTCTTCTGACATGGCGACCTCCTGTCGTCCATAAATGATGAACAAATGTCCTATTGGTACGGACAATATACGATGAATCGCGAGTGTTTCGCAAGTCTGTTCACACACTGCACACATTCATCCGTGACAATAAACGAAAAACGACTGGTTGACAGGCATTCTTATCTTGACCACTCCCGCTTCTGTACCGTACAATAAGTTAAATTTTTAACATTGTGCGTCAGGAGGATGTCTAGGGTTCCGCCTTTGGGGTCAGGACCGAGCGACATCGCACTCATAGCATTTAGGGTGTACACCTTGGGGATAAAAGCCCCGCGGCAGGTTCTGACTCGCGATCGTCTCTTCGGCGTTCGCGGGTGCCTGACGCGGGGCTTTATCTCTTGAGCAATGGACGCAACATTCAAAGTAAGGGATGGGAACGGATGGATGCCGATCGGAAAATCTACCTAAACGGCCAACTCGTGCCAAAAGAACAGGCGGTCGTTTCCGTCTTTGACCACGGATTTCTCTACGGGGACGGGATTTTTGAGGGGATTCGCATTTATGACGGTGTCATCTTTCGGCTCGATGAACACCTTGAGAGGCTTTATGATTCGGCAAAGTCAATCCTTCTTGACATTCCCTTGACGTTTGAAGAAATGGCGAGCGCGGTGCTTGACACGGTGCGCGCAAACGGCCTGCAAAACGGCTATATTCGATTGGTTATTTCGCGGGGGCCAGGGGATCTCGGGCTTGATCCGCGCAGTTGCCCGCGCGCAAACATTGTCATCATAGCGGATACGATTCAACTCTTCCCGCAAAAATTTTATGAAGAGGGTTTGAAAATTGTTACGGTGCCGACGCGCCGGAACCCGGTTGGAGCGCTCAACCCGCAGATCAAGTCGCTTAACTATCTGAACAGTGTCCTCGTCAAGATTGAGGCGGCAAACGCTGGGTGCCTCGAAGCGCTCACGGTCAATGCGGAAGGGTATGTATGCGAAGGTTCAGGCGATAACGTTTTTATCGTTAAGAAAGGGCGCGTATACACACCGCCGGTCTATCTGGGGGCGCTTGATGGCATCACGCGCCGCTCGATCATTGACCTTTGCGAAAAATTGGCCATTCCTCTGCAAGAGTCACCGTTTACGCGTCACGATGTGTTTGTGGCGGATGAGGTCTTTTTGACAGGGACAGCGGCGGAATTGATCCCCGTTGTTGAAGTGGATCGGCGAACGATTGGCAGTGGTGTTCCAGGCGAGATCACAAAACGCTTGCACCGTGCGTTTCACGAGTTAGTCCGTTTGGATGGTCGACGACTTTAAGTGCGCGATCCTTCATATGAATCAGGCAGGCGTAGAGAAAAAGAGATTGAGTCAAGAGAGAGTGCATTTTGAGAGGAAAGGGGAGAACACCAGTGAGTGCGAGCCAGATGTATGAGACGACTCACGCACGTCAGGAAAAACGGGAAATGACAAAAGTCTCGCTCGGCGCCGAACTGTTGTGCGAACTGTTGATAGAGGCGGGGGTCGACACGATCTTTGGCTATCCGGGCGGTGCGGTGTTGCCGATTTATGACGCGCTTTTTGACGCGCCGATTCGCCACATCCTGACGCGTCACGAACAGGGGGCCATTCACGCGGCGCAAGGTTTTTCGCGCGCAACGGGGAGGCCGGGGGTGGTGCTTGCGACGTCAGGACCGGGGGCTACCAACCTCGTGACAGGGATCACTGACGCGTTTATGGATTCGACGCCACTGATCATTCTGACAGGTCAGGTGGCTTCGGAGAAAATCGGCAGTGACGCCTTTCAAGAGGCGGACATTATCGGCATCACCCTGCCGATCACAAAGCACAACTACCAGGTCAGAAAAATCGCTGATCTCCCACAGATTATCGCTGACGCCTTTCACATCGCGACAACCGGGCGGCCGGGTCCTGTGCTGATCGATCTTCCAAAGGATATGATGTCAGGTCCCGCCGAGCACTGTACGCTTCCTGAACCGGCGCCGCGCGGGTATCATGTCCCAAACGCGCCTGATCCGCAGGTGCTCGAACACATTGCGGCAGAGATCAAACGGGCGAAACGTCCACTTCTTTATATCGGCGGCGGGATTATCAGTTCGAAGTCCTCAGAGCAACTTCGCGAATTCGCGCGCAAAAATCAAATTCCGGTGACATCGACACTGCTTGGACTCGGCGCATATCCGGCAGGAGATGACCTGTTTGTCGGGATGCTTGGCATGCACGGCACGTATGCGGCAAACCGGGCGATCACAGAGTGCGACGTTTTGATCGCGCTCGGGGTTCGCTTTGACGATCGCGTGACGGGTAAGTTGGAGCGATTCTCTCCTCACTCAAAAAAAATTCACGTTGATATCGACCCTGCAGAGATCAACAAAAATGTGCCTGTGATGTGGCCTGTCGTGGCAGATGTGGGTCTGACGCTGCACGGGCTTTTGGCGCTTGACTGTGCGCCTGATGCAGTGGCGTGGCGACAGCAGATTGCCGCATGGCATGAGGAGTGGCCGCTGTCCTATCGCCCCGCGCAGGACGGGCTCAAACCTCAGCTTGTCGTTGAGCTTTTGGCGAAAGCGACGAAAGGGCAAGCGATTGTAACGACAGAAGTGGGACAGCATCAAATGTGGGCGGCGCTCTTTTATCCGTACACGCGGCCGCGCCAGTGGATCACGTCGGGAGGGCTTGGCACGATGGGGTTTGGCTTTCCTGCCGCGATGGGCGCACAGGTCGCTATGCCAGATCAGACGGTGGTCTGTATCGCGGGTGATGCGAGTTTCCAGATGAATGTGCAGGAACTGCAAACCATCGTCGAAAACAAGCTGCCTGTCAAAGTGGCGATCCTGAACAATGGGTTTCTCGGCATGGTGCGACAGTGGCAACAGTTTTTCCACGAGCGGCGCTATGCAGAGAGTCGCATCGGTTCCCCTGACTATGTGAAACTGGCGGATGCGTACGGCGCACTTGGTTTGCGGGCGGCAAATGCACAGGAGGCCGAGGCGATCATCGAGCAAGCGCTCAATCACGACGGACCGGTCATTATGGAATTTCTCGTTCATGAAGAGGAGAACGTTTTTCCTATGGTTCCTCCTGGCGCGGGAACCGATCAGATGACGCTTGAGTGGGAGGAGGCTTGAAATGGAGCGAATCCTAAGTGTGATCGTCAATGATCGACCGGGTGTCCTCGCGCGTGTGGCAGGTCTTTTTTCAAGGCGTGGGTTCAACATTGAGAGCATCACCGTCGGGTCTGCCGAAGAGCCTACGTACAGCCGAATGACGATCGTGAGCCACGGGGATGACGCGATGGCCCGGCAGATGGTTGCACAGTTGATGAAACTGGTGGATGTAATCGAAGTTCACGACATCTCGCGCGAGAAGGTGGTTTCCCGCGAACTTGCGCTTATCAAGGTGCGGATCACGAGAGAGACGCGCATGGAAATATCCCACATTCTCGAACCGTTTCGCGTGTCGATCGTCGATGTTGGTCACACGTCGATGAGTGTCGAGGTGACGGGGGATACCGATAAGGTGAATGCGCTCATCGGGCTGCTATCTCCATACGGTGTGCTTGAAATCGCGCGCACAGGAGTGACAGCGCTTGTTCGTTCGGGGATTTCCGAAATGGATGCTTACGATACGCGGCAGACGGCATGGCCGATGTGAGCGTAGAAGTGCGCAGGCTTTTATGGCTGTGCACTGCAAAAATGATGAACGATAAAGATAAAAATGAAACTTTGGGAGAGATCACTCATGCAAATGTTTTACGAAAATGACGCTAACCTTCACATTCTCGCGGAAAAGACAGTCGCCGTGATCGGCTATGGCAGTCAGGGTCACGCGCAGGCGCAGAATTTGCGCGATAGCGGTGTGCGGGTGATCATCGCGCAGCGCAGCGGCAAATCAGCGGATAAAGCGCGCGAAGATGGCTTCACTGTTGTCAGTGTGGCAGAGGCCGCGCAGACAGCAGACATCTTGCAGATCCTTCTGCCGGATGAGGCGCAGGCGCGCGTTTATAAAGAAGAAATTGAGCCGTATCTGCGCAGCGGGCAAACCCTGATGTTCTCGCACGGCTTTAATATTCACTTCCAACAAATTAAACCGCCGGCCTTTGTCGATGTCGTGCTTGCGGCGCCAAAAGGGCCGGGACATCTCGTTCGCCGCGTCTATGAAGGCGGTGCAGGCGTTCCAGCGTTGATCGCAGTGGCCCAGGACGCATCGGGGCACGCGCGGGAAACGGCGCTTGCCTACGCGAAAGGAATCGGCGCGACGCGCGCAGGCGTTCTTGAAACGACATTTAAAGAAGAGACGGAGACCGACCTGTTCGGTGAGCAGGCTGTGCTGTGTGGCGGTGTGAGCGCGCTTGTCAAAGCGGGCTTCGAGACGCTTGTCGACGCGGGGTATCAGCCAGAAATCGCCTTCTTTGAGTGCTGTCACGAACTCAAGCTCATCGTCGATCTCATCTATGAGGGTGGCCTTGAGCGCATGCACTACTCAATCAGTGACACGGCAGAGTACGGTGATTATACTGCCGGACCAAAAATTGTCACAGAGGAGACAAGGCGCGCGATGAAAGGTATCCTGAGTGACATTCAGACAGGCGTCTTCGCACGCAACTGGATCCTTGAGAATCAAGCAGGCCGCCCCTCCTTTTCGGCGATGCGCCGCATCGATGCGGGACACTCCTTGGAGCAGGTTGGTAAGAAACTCCGCGGCATGATGAGCTTTATCGCGAAATAAGCTAACTGATTCGCAATCGACAAGCGCGTGTCAGCCAAACGGTGTGGCTGTGCTATGCGCTTGCGAACCATATGAAAGGAGAGAGTCACGATGAGGCGGATCCGCATATTTGATACCACATTGCGCGACGGTGAGCAATCCCCAGGTGTGACGTTGACCCCGGCAGAAAAGTTGGAGATTGCGAGGCAACTGGTTCGACTTCGAGTCGATGTGATCGAGGCGGGCTATCCGGCCGCATCACCTGGTGACTTTTCTTCTGTTGAAGCGATATCTCGCGTCGCCAAAGGGGTCACGGTCTGTGGTCTCGCGCGCGCCGTGCAAAGTGATATACAGTCGGCATACGACGCGATTAAAGGATCAGACGACCCGCGCATCCACTTGTTTTTGGCTACATCAGATATCCACATGGAAAAAAAGTTGCGGATGACGCGCGCGCAAGTCGAAGAGCAGGTGGATCGCATGGTTCGCTTTGCGGTATCGCTTACGCCAAATGTGCAGTTCTCACCGGAAGACGGCGGCCGGACGGACCTCGACTTTCTCGTGCGCATTGTCGAGATTGCCATTCGCGCCGGCGCCAAGGTGATCAATATCCCGGACACGGTTGGTTTCTTGTTGCCATCTGAGTATGCCATGCGGATGAAGCATGTGCGCGATCATGTGGAGTTTGGCGATGTGCAGCTTTCTGCACACTGCCATGATGATCTCGGTCTTGCCGTCGCAAACTCGCTCGCAGCAATTTCGGCAGGCGTCGACCAAGTGGAAGGAACGATCAACGGGATTGGGGAGCGTGCGGGCAATGCGTCTTTGGAGGAGATTGCCGTCGCGCTGTCGCTGCGCGCTGAACAATTTGGCGCGTCGACCCAAATGGATCTCTCGCAAATTGTCCGCACATCGCGTCTTGTCAGCCGCCTGACCGGAATGGTCGTCCCGCCCAACAAGGCGGTGGTTGGCGCCAATGCCTTTGCACACGAATCGGGCATCCATCAAGATGGAGTCATCAAAGAGCGCACGACATACGAAATCATTGATCCTTCTTCTGTGGGACTCACGGAGAATCGCTCGCTTGTTCTCGGGAAGCACTCGGGGCGTCACGCGTTTCGCAAACACCTCGAAGAGATGGGCTATGTGCTTTCAGATGATGATCTCGCAGAGGTTTTTAAACGATTCAAGGCATTATGCGACCGCAAAAAAACGGTGACAGAAGAGGACATTCTGGCGCTTGTTGACGAACGCTATCACGAGGATGTCGTAGGCCCGTATGCGCTTGACTATCTGCACGTATCCACAGGCAATTACGCGCTCGCGACGGCGACGGTTCGCGTGACGGGCCCGGATGGCGTGAAAGAGGAGGCGGCGGTTGGAAACGGCGGAGTCGAGGCGATTTACAATGCACTTGACCGCGTGACGGGTGAGCAACTGGAACTCAAGGTGTATCAGATTCTATCGGTGACGCCAGGACAGGATGCGCTTGGTGAGGTCCGTGTGCAGATCGCGTCGGGGCCATATCGCGTCGCTGGCCGCTACGTGGCAAGTGACGTATTGGAAGCGTCGGCGCGCGCGTATCTTGACGCGATCAATCGTTTGATCTATGTGCGCGGCGCGAAGATGACCGTGGAAAATTGATTCTGGGCTTTTTGGCAGGTTGAAATGGAGGGTTTTTCTTGGCAAAACGTGTTGTGCTCCTGCCTGGTGACGGAATTGGGCCAGATATCGTCGCTTCGGCAGTTCGGGTGCTTCGGCAAGTCTTTTCGGATCGACCGGAGGCACTCTCGTTTCAGTACCATCAGTTGGGCGGCGCAGCGATCGATGAGACGGGTCAGCCTTTTCCGGAGGAGACGCGTGCGGCGGTTCTTGCCTCTGACGCGGTCCTGCTGGGTGCAGTGGGTGGACCGAAATGGGATCAGGGGCCTGGCCATTTGCGTCCTGAGGCAGGACTTCTCGCGCTGCGCAAGGCACTTGGTGTCTACGCCAATATGCGCCCTGTGCGTGCGTATGAAAAGTTGCTTGACGCGTCGCCCTTGCGCCTTGATGTGGCAAAGGGTGTCGATCTTTTGATTATCAGGGAATTGACGGGTGGGATCTACTTTGGCGAAAGGGAGCGCGGGGAGACGGCGTCAGCCGGGCGCTTTGCCAAAGATACAATGTACTACACAGAGATGGAGATCCGGCGCGTTGTAAAAAAAGGCTTTGAGGCGGCGCGTGATCGCAAAGGCCATCTCACCTCGGTTGACAAGGCGAATGTGCTTGACAGTTCACGTCTCTGGCGCGAAGTGGTTGACGACATGAAAAAAGATTACTCTGACGTGACCGTTGAGCATGTGCTCGTCGACTCTTGCGCAATGCACCTTGTCACTCGGCCAGAGCGGTTTGACGTGATTGTCACAGAGAATCTGTTCGGGGATATCCTGAGTGACGAAGCGGCTGTCTTGACAGGATCGATTGGCGTATTGCCTTCGGCGAGTCTTGGCGACGGTCCTGGGCTCTATGAACCGATTCACGGGTCGGCGCCTGACATCGCGGGCAAAGGCATCGCAAATCCGCTTGGCACGATCCTTTCGGCTGCGATGATGCTGCGCCACTCCTTGGAGGAGCCAGAGCGCGCGGATCGCATTGAAGAAGCGGTCGCGCGCGTGATTGACAAAGGGTTGCGCACGGCTGATCTGGCGCGCGGACGTGAGTCTGTCTCGACGCAGGCGATGACAGACGCTGTGATTGCGGCGCTCGCTTGAGCCTACGGGGTTAAGAAGTGAGTAAAGTGAGTGGGTTTCGTCAAGCCTATGGATCAGGCGTGGTATACTGATTCGTAGGCTTGCGTTCTTTTTCGCGCGCGAAACAGTTGGAGGAGGAAGGTACGCGATGGACAAGCCAGTCATCGTCCAGATGGATGGATCAATCTTGTTGGATGTGCATCATCCGGACGCAGATGAGGCGAGGCAATGTCTCGTTCCTTTTGCGGAACTGGAAAAGAGTCCAGATCATTTTCACACGTATCGCGTGACTGCGCTTTCCCTTTGGAATGCGGCGTCGGCGGGACATCGCTCTGTAGAAATTGTGGAGAGTCTGCGTTCGATCAGCCGTTACGATGTTCCACCGCCGATCCTTCGCTTCATCACAGAGACAATGGATCGCTACGGAATCCTCGAGCTTCATCGCGACGAACACGGACTAACCCTGTTCAGTCATGATCCACTGGCACTTTTGGAAGTATGTCAGCACCGCTCAATCGCTCCGTTTGTGCGTCGGCACATCTCTGCTTCAGCTGTTGAAATTCCGTTGCTCGCGCGCGGAACGATTAAGGTGGCGCTGACGAAACTAGGGTATCCTGTACGCGATTTGGCGGGTTATGCAAAAGGGCAACCACTGCATTTTTCACTGCGTGAATTTTTGGATGACGGCGCTCCGTTTATCTTGCGCGACTACCAGGAAAAGGCGGCTGCATCCTTTCACGAAGGCGGCAACCTGTCTGGTGGATCAGGTGTCCTGACACTGCCGTGCGGCGCCGGAAAGACGATCATCGGTCTGCGTGCAATGGAACTTCTTCAAACCTCGACGCTGATTCTCGCAGCGAATGTCACGGCGGCAAGACAGTGGATTCACGAGTGCCTCGACAAGACGACACTTGCACCGGAACAGGTCGCGGAGTACAGCGGGGAGAGCAAAATGACGGCGCCGGTCACTGTGGCAACCTATCAGATTTTAAGTTTTCGCCCGCGTGGAAAGGATGAATTCCCGCATCTATCCCTTTTATCTTCACATAACTGGGGTCTCATTATCTATGATGAGGTGCACCTGCTTCCTGCGCCCGTGTTTCGAATTACCGCAGAGATTCAGGCGCGCCGCCGCCTGGGACTCACCGCAACGCTTGTGCGCGAGGATGGCAAAGAAGATGAAGTCTTCTCGCTCATCGGCCCGAAGAAGTTTGACGCTCCGTGGAAGGAACTTGAGGCGCAAGGGTATATCGCGACGGCGACGTGCACGGAGGTGCGCGTTGGTCTAAACGACGAGGAACGTCGTCACTACGCAGTTGCAGAACTTCGCGAGAAGGCGCGCATTGCGGCTGAAGCGCAGGAAAAGGAAGACGCGGTGCTTTTGCTTGTCGCAAGACACTCAAAGGATATGATTCTCATCATCGGGCAATACATCGATCAACTCAAGAGGATTGCGGAGAAACTTCATGCGCCTTTAATCACAGGCAGTACAAAGTCGCGCGAACGCGATGAGCTCTATCAGGCGTTTCGCACAGGAGAACTGCGTGTTCTCGTCGTGTCAAAGGTCGCCAATTTCTCGATTGACCTGCCCGATGCGTCTGTCGCGATTCAGGTTTCCGGCGCGTTTGGTTCCCGCCAGGAAGAGGCGCAACGCCTTGGCCGTATCATGCGTCCGAAGGCGGAAGGGATGACTGCCCATTTTTACTCCGTTGTGACAAGAGAGACAAAGGATCAAGAATTTGCGCTTGGTCGCCAGCGTTTTTTAACGGAACAGGGATATCAATATGAGATTGTCGATCTCGCAGATCTTAAAGAGGTGTACGCATAAGTGAGACTCGATTACTATCTGGCGAATTTGACAAAGCAGAAGTTACTCGTCATCGCGGAATCACTCGGTGAAAATGTTGACGGCAACAAGGAAAAGGTGGCTCGAAGTGTCATTCAGTCGCTTGTTCACGGTTCGGGGTACGCTCAACTTTTTGACACGCTGAGTGATCACGATAAACGGATCTTGCGCATCGCTTTTGTCGAGATGATCGGGGACGGTTTCGTCGTATCCATCTCCAAATCAAGACTGCTCCATTTAATTGAAGAATCATACGATGGGATACCTGACGTGATCGCGTCGATGAATCACCTTGCAGATCTCACCATGCTCATACCGACGCAAATTTGGTATCTCGGCGATGGTTTTGAAATGCCAAGAGAGTGTTTTGATCTTTTAAAGGGGATCTATAAAGAAGAAGTGGCGCGTCTGACACCTTGTGTACCTGGTGAGCGTGTGACAGTGGAGCGCTCGCTTGGCTCAATGTTTGCAAATGACATGATCAGACTGGTGACCTACATAAGCACACACAGTGTATCTGCGACAAAGAATGATGTTGTCTATAAACGTGAACTGCAACGCATCAAGCCCCTTTTTCGCACACTGTATTATCAGAAAGAAGAAATCGAAGAGGGTCCGTGGGCGGGCTTTCCTGAAGTGGTATACCTCGCATTTCAAGTCCTGAAAGATCTATCTGTGATTTCCATTGGAAATGGTGCAGTGCATCCACAAGGGAAATTGCTGCGCGAGATGTTGATACTGCCGATCGATGAACTGCAGCGGCAAATCCGTGAGTCACTTTTTACCAATTTTTTGTCGCCCCGTCTGCAATCGCACTTCTATGCGTTGCTTTTTGAGATCATTATGTCAGCGCGCGAGGAGACTTGGCACGCTGCCTATCACGGTATTTCCTCGTGGCTTGAATTGGTGGAAGGCAAACGCTGTGCGGCACACAATACGGCGGCGCGCCTGATCAGTGTGCTGGCGCTTATTGGACATGTGGATTTTGGTTTTGATCAGGAGTTTGGTTTGGTCTATAAACGCTGTCGACCTATTTCTGAGCGTCAAGGCCGAATATCAGTACAACCGAATCTCGATATCCTCGTCCCAGACGACGCACACCCGATGCTTCATTTTTTTGTAGGACAGTTCGCCACACTGAAACGTGCGGATGAGATGTCTTTGTATGTGATGGATCGCGAGTCTGTGTTACAACTCTGTGATCACGGGTGGCGTGAGGAGGATTTGAATGACGCGCTAGACAAGTACTCTGCGGTAACGGTCGGGTCGTCAATCAAACGATCGATCCGCGATTGGATGGTAGCGTACAGTCGCGCGGTAATCTGGGACGCGATGTTTGTACGTTTTGAGCAAGAGGAGATTTTTCGGGCATTCCTCGCCGATCCGCGAAGCAAAAAGTGCACAGTCGATGCTTTCGATCAGGTGGTGGTCACCATGCGCAGTGCAGAAAAGGCCGTGCGCGAGATCCTCAGTGACCTTGGCGCGCCTGCCCCGCTTGAGGTGCGCAGTGTTACAGAGGATGCTCCGACGGCAAAAGCGAAACGAGGCGCGCCGAATAAGGCGAATACGCAGGCGCTGCGCGTTCTTCAAAGCCGGGAACTCGTACGTCTGATCGACATCGCTCTTTGCGCTCGCTCAAGCGTATGACATGATGATAAAGGGACTGTGAAGGAAAAGTAAATATCGCACCATTCGCCATCTTTCATTTTCCGTGTAGAAATGCCTTTTCTCTCACATAGTAAGGGTGTCCTTCAGATTGATTTTGTCTGGGGAACATGAGCGGAGAGAAGATGGGATGGAGTGCAAATGAATAGGCGATTTTTTTCTATGATTCTAAGGCTTGGTGTGGCGGGGCTGTTAATCACGTTTTGTAACGCGTCGCTTGATCATGCGGCGGAGGCGTTTCAATGGTTTCCGAAAAAACAGACAGCAAAACCCAACCTGCTTCCGACACGGCTTCATAAAACAGTCGTGGTTGATCCGGGCCATGGAGGCATTGATGGCGGCGCGTCACGGGCTGGTTTGCTTGAGAAGGACATTACGCTTGAAATCGCCAAAAACCTCGCGATCGAACTTGATCGCGCCGGCTTTGATGTAACGATGACACGCAGGTCAGATACGGATTGTTCGAATCTGTTTCCGTCCCCACTGTCAGGCAGGCACCGGAGGGATTTGCAAAACCGCCTGGATTTATTGCGCAAGGCGCGCGCGGTGGGCTTTTTGAGCATTCATGTGAACAGTTCAGTCAATCCGAATGATCGCGGTCCGCTTGTATTTTACACAGTGCGCAAAGAGGCGAGTCAACAGCTTGCACGCTTGGTTCAAGAAAGATTAAATGCGTTGGCTGATACGACGCAGCGGCCGATTGGGCGCAAAAATCTTTTTGTGATCCGGCACGCGCCCTGTCCGGCCATTCTCGCGGAAGTTGGATATCTTACAAATGACTGGGATGTGGTCCATCTGCGGCAGCCGATGTATCTGAAGAAAGTGGCGCACGCGATCGCGGCGGGTGCGATCCCATTTTTGCGTCAGCAGCCGACACCAAACGCAGTCATTGGCAACCCGGGCGATGACTGGATTCCCCCTGCGCTGTCTCCTGCTGTGGTACAATCAGGAAGTTAAGGAATGGCGCAATCACGCGAATGCAGGGGTGAATCATGGGAGAGACAGAATGGGGCGCAGCGCAATTTGAAGAAACGCTGGAATCGGCGGTGAGTCACATCGTGCGGCTTGTATCGATTCCGAGTCCGACGGGATTCACGGATCAGGCGATTCACTATTGCGCAGAGCGATTTGGCATGCTTGGCGTGACGTATAAACGCACCTATAAAGGCGGTTTGCAGGTGTTCGTTCCAGGCAGATCGCCGAGTACGCGCGTACTGGCCGCACATGTCGACACGCTTGGCGGAATGGTCAGGGAAATTACCGATCGAGGTTATTTGCGGCTCTCCGCGCTTGGCGGTTACGCGTTTCAAACGGTGGAAGGCGTCTATTGCAAGATCCACACGCTGGATGGTGCGGTTTATACAGGGACACTCGTAGCGCGGCACGCATCCACACATGTGTACAAAGAAGTGGAGGAGCGTACGGCAGACACGGTGGTCGTGCGTCTTGATGAAAAGGTTCAATCCAAAGCGGATGTGGAGGCACTCGGCATTTCGGTGGGTGATTTTGTGTCCTACGACCCTCGTGTTGTCGTAACGCCGTCAGGTTATCTAAAGTCACGTCACCTTGATGATAAGGCTTCGGTTGGCATTTTGCTCTCCCTGGTAGAGAACATTCTCGCTCACCCGGTTGAATTGCCATATTCACTTTGCCTTTTGATCAGTACAGATGAAGAGATCGGTTATGGGGGGAATTCAAACATCCCCGCAGAAGCGTTCGAGTATCTGGCGGTTGACATGGGTGCGATTGGGGAAGGCTTGACGACGACGGAACATGTTGTTTCGATCTGTGCAAAAGATTCGAGCGGACCCTATGATTATCAATTGCGTAAAAAACTGACGCACCTTGCAAAAACACACCACATTCCCTACGCGGTTGATCTCTATCCCTATTATAGTTCAGATGCGAGTGCGGCGCGCCGCGCTGGACACGATCTCGCGACGGGTCTCATTGGTCCTGGCATCGACAGTTCGCACGCTTATGAACGAACGCATCGCGACGCAATTGCCGCCACCCTTCGCCTTTTATGGTTTTACATTCAGAGTGCATAAGGAGATCACACATCTGTGGGCGTGTTAAAAAACCTTCTGCCACTGGCAGAAGGTTTTTTAACAAAGGCGAGACGTTGTCGCACGCGACAGCGTCAGGGTTATATGAGCACCAATAGAACAGGAAAAGATAAGAGCGGAAGTCATGAGTGCACTCATAAGAACAAGATCAATGTAACAAAAACTACATCGTTAGTCAAGGTTCGACACAGCTTGTCCAAAAAAATTGCGGAGCAAAAATCTCTCCGCAAAACGACAGTCAGGGACGTGGCATAGAGTACTCGTCGCGATCGAGTGGAACATTCTCGTCGCGATCGTTGGCGTCGAGGCTCAATACAATATTTTTGTGTGTGCCATACTCATTTGTACGCAATTCTTCTCGGATAAAATTGCCGCGGTGAAGGAGATCGATCACTTGGCTGGCTGTATTGCTTGGAATGCTCAAATAGTCTGCCAAGCCGTCACGCAACCATTTTGGACCGAGGTTTTTGGTGCGGTTTGCCGGTTGGGCATGCCACTCCGCAATGTATTGAATCGCATCTTGGATAAAATCAGACGGATTTTTAGGACTGACATCCACGTGCAGAAATTCCAGCAGATCATAACTCTGGTGCGCAAATTTGCGAATGTCCGTATGCTTTGCAATCGCGTCTTCCACGTAAAACAACTCGACGTGCTTACCGCGATATAGCATTCTGCTCATAATCGGGATCATGTCACTATCCGCTGTTACAAAGACATAACAGGAAATATTTGAATCCGAATACGAAGTCTCCATCGCATCAATTGAAAGTTCGATATCGGACGCATTTTTTGCTTTGTCTTCATTCTTTCCATTTGCGTAAACGTGACGGATCTGCACACGTTTCTTTTGAAGGCTCGTCAGGTTGGCGGCAACCTGCTCGAAGTCTGCATACGCTTTGAACATGCGAATGTTGTTTTTATCGTATTTTTCCCACAGTCGGTCAAACAGGTTGCGCTGTGGATCTTCATGGTCAGGGTCGTGACGATAGCGATTCATCAGTGTCCAGTAAACGTTGTCGTAATCGACGAATACAGCGACATTTTGCATCGCATGGTCATCCGAACGCGTTTGTATGGCGCGTTCTACTGCGCCCGCGATCGCATTTCCCAATTTATTCATAATGGTGTCTTCCGAAAAAGAGATTGAATCAGTCTCCAGTTTCTTTCGGTGTGGCACCTGTGCCGCACGGGACTCACTCATGTGTTGCCTCCTATCGATAACACGCACGATCTCCATCGCACTGTATCTACATGTTCTCCTCGTGAGCCGAATTTCCTTCCGAGGGTCTGTGAAAATTACCTTTTTTCATTCGATCCATCTACTCTTATGATATGCGCAAGATGCTGGTGAAAGGTTACAGCTGTTATACTGGTTTTTTTGAAAATCGCTGTAAATAGACGAGTGCGAGAGCGCCGAGCGGAATGGGCAGATAAAACGAGACAAAGCGATACATCAGGGTGCCGGCAATCGCAATCGAAAGCGGGATGCCGTAGCTGTGTAGAACAGATGCCAGCACAGCTTCCACAACGCCGACAGTCGTTGGTGCGAGCGACACGAGAACCAAAAGCGACGTGATCGAGTATGCCAGCACAGCGAGCCAAAAAGGGATTGGGACGTGAATCGCCTGAAATGCAGTGTACACCATGATCATTCGAACGACATAAACGAGAAATAGGTATACGCAGGCGAACAAAAATGAGATGGGATGATGCTGCATCCGTTTCCATTCTTCTCGAAGAATCGTTAAAGTATGCGAAGCCCGCTTGCTTTTCTGTCCAAATCGGGAAATGAGATAGAAAAGAAGCAAAATCCCAAGGCTCACAGCTACGGCGACAAGAAGTCCCGCTTTAATGAGATTGGCCACCTGACCGTTCGCGGTAAGCGCGGCAAACAGACAAATCAAAAGCAGTGGGACGAGTGAAACGTAGCTGAGTGTGAGCGACCATAGATTCGTCGCTGTTGATTCTTTTAAGCCATACCCTAAACGTTTTCCCCAAAAAATGAAAGCAGCCGTTCCCGATGCGCCAGACAAAGGCAAAACAGCATTATACATGGTTTGCAATGTATAGAGCACGGTGAGCAAAAGGAGCGGAACCCTTTGCTGCATTGTCAAAAATAATACGCGTCCAGACGCTCCTTGCAACAGAAAATACATCAGCTGCAAAGCGAGCAACGTTGCGATTGAAAACCCGTTGGCGTGAAGCAGATAGGGCCAAGAACGCGTCAATTCCCCCCGCTCTTTGTCGACTAGATACCCAATCAGACAAAACGTTGCGAAAAGAAAAAAGAGTGACAATGCGCGCGAGAAGCGCTTTCTCAATCCACATGCAACCTTTCTCACGTCCCGTGGGTTGCGTCTTTCACCGTTTCTGCCAGATATTGTACCACATACCTTGCCATTACAGTGTGATACTACTGCAAATAGAGATGTGTTTGTCAATCACAAATGGGAAGAGGGCATTTACGTTTGTCTGAAACAGCAACCGTCATCCATGAATTGCCAGGCCGCATTCGGGTGCGCGTCAAATGGTTCCATGTCCGACCAAACGAGCAGGCGGCTGTGTTGCACGCACTGCGCGAATTGCCATGGATGCTGCGTCTGGATCTAAACGCGTTGACTGGCAACCTGTTGATCTTTTTTCATCAGGTGGAAGACCGTCAGGATCAGGCTGTAAAGATGATTCTGTCAACCATTGACGACGCTCTGCACCATGCAGGAGCGCAGTGCGCAAAACGGTCGATGCCAAGTTCAGATGAGGCGATGATTGCGTCGATCCCCGGATCCTTTGATGATGCTCGTGCGGGAGAAAAGCGTGTATCGCGCGCACGAGCATCGGGGCTGACGACAAAGGAGGCGCAAGAGCGACTGTGCCAGTACGGAGAGAACCGCCTACCGCTTTTGCGCGATACACCGTGGTGGAGGCATGTTTTGAAGCAGGGGCAGGACGGCATGACATTACTGCTGCTCGGGCTAGCGGGTCTGTCTTTTTTTTCAAAGCGTTTTGCAGAGGGGGGCGCACTTCTTTTTGTCATCATGGTCAACAGTGTCGTCACGGTTCTCCAGCAACATCGCACAGGACGCGACAAGCGAACGCTTGCCGCCATGACGGAGGGCGAGGTGATCGTCTTTCGCGATGGACAGCGCGTGAATATTGCCAAAGAACTGCTTGTGCCAGGGGATCTCGTATGGCTTGAAGAAGGCGTTCAGGTTCCCGCGGATGGAGAGTTGGTGGAATCGTATCATCTTGCGTGTGATGAGTCACTATTGACGGGAGAGCCTGTAGCTATAGAAAAAAGCGCCATAGCCGCACCTGTCTCTAAAACACGCATGGGTGAACAACATCTGAGTGATACACCATCGGCGTCAAGTGTCGTGATGGGGAGCTTTGTCGCACGTGGAACAGGCGTCATGATCGTCACGCAGACAGGGTCTGCCACGGTCATGGGGAGGATTGCCAAAGGACTCGTAGAGCCCGTTTCACTTGAGACGCCGCTTCAGCGAAGTGTCACTCAATTTTCACGCGCGGTGGTCACTGCGATCGGGTTTGCCACAGCACTCTTGATTCTTGTTGGCATCATGCGCAAGGAAAGGGTGGGGCCGCTGCTTCTTTCCGCGCTAAGCATCGGGGCATCCGCGATACCAGAAGGTTTGCCAGTGCTGATTGGCATTGCCTTGACGGCAGGCGTCAGGCGCATGCAGGCGCGCAAGGCGCTTGTCCAAAGGCCGTCAGCGCTTGAAACGCTCGGACGCAGTACGGTGATCTGCTCTGACAAAACGGGAACGCTCACTAAAAATGAGATGACTGTGCGGGTGCTTTTTGACGGCACGCATGTGCAGGTACTTTCAGATCCCGAGACTCTGTTAGTAAACGCTGCGGATCATCCGCTGCGCGCTTCAGGCCACATGGTCAACCTGTTGACAAAGGCAGTTTTGTGCAGCAACGCAGAGTGGGTGGAACAGGTGCGCGATGGGGAGAAGACGTGGGCACTGCGCGGAGACGCAACGGAAGGAGCGCTTCTCGCGGCGGCGCGCAGTGCAGGAATTCCCTTGCGCGAGATTCGCGCAAAGTATGCCCGCCTTGACGAGCGTCCATTTGAATCGGAGCGACAGCGCATGAGTGTCGTCTGCCAGGGCTTTTCGGGCAGTGAACTGATTGTCAAAGGGGCGGTTGAACCGATCTTTGCGCGTTGCGCATTCTATCAGTCAGCATACGGGCTTTGCGAATTGGATGATGAAAGTCGCGCGCGCATTCTTTCAATAGCAAACGCCTTTTCGCGTGAAGCCTATCGTGTCATCTGCCTCGCGTACAGGCCGCTCCCACATGATGCCCCGGCGCGCGCGGAGGATGAGTATGAAGAGAATCTCATCTTTCTTGGTCTCGTCGGCATGGAAGATCCGCCCCGCGAGCATGTTGAACAGGGGATTCGGGCGTGCCGCGAGGCGGGTATCCGCGTCTTGATGATGACAGGAGATCACCCTGAGACGGCGCGTGCAACTGCCCGCAGAATTGGTCTTGCCACGCAGGAAACAGAGCGCGTGCTCTTGGGGGGCGAACTCGCACAGTTGTCTGATGAGCAGTTGCAGCGCGCATGCCTAGAGGTATCGATCTTTGCGCGTGTCACTCCGCATGATAAACTGCGCATCGTCACGGCGCTCAAAGCGACTGGACATGTCGTGGTCATGACAGGTGATGGTGTAAACGATGCCCTGGCCATTCGCCACGCAGATGTTGGGATCGCGATGGGACAGGGTGGCACGGCGCTTGCCCGTGAGGCGAGTTCGATCACGCTTGTTGACGATGATTTTAATGCGATCATTCGCGCCGTGGATGAGGGGCGCGGCATTCTCGGAAACATTCGCCGGGCGCTTGGCTATCTGCTCTCCGGGAATCTTGGAGAAATTTTATTTAGCCTATTTGCGGTCCTTTTCGGATTGCCGCTTCCCTTTGTGCCGATTCAGATTTTGCTGATCAACTTGTTGACCGATGCGGCGCCGACACTCACGCTGCTTGTGCGGCCTAAGCGTCACGATGGAATGTTGCGCGTGCGCGAAGCGGATTTGAATGACCGCAACTTTCTCACCCAACTCATCGTGCGCGCACTCTCGATCGGGGGTTCGACGCTTTTGCTCTATCGCGCGCTGCAAGACCGCGTCGCCCCGCGCGTGGCGCAATCGGCTGCGCTCACCATGCTGGTGCTTGTGCAGTGGTTTCAAGTCGAGAGCTGGCATCATGACGGCGCTGCGCCGCAGCGAATTCTCCCGCGGCAGCGTTTTATGCAGGGGGTACTTGCCATAAGTCTTGTCGCGCTCATCGGCGCACTGTACATTCCCCCGCTAGCGGCGCTTGTCGGCCTGTTGCCGCTGCCGCCTGGCATTTTCTTTGCGGCCGCTGCAACAGCGTATGCCGCCCAATTACTCCACGGAGGGATCATGCAATGCCTGAGACACTTGAAGCTAAGCTCCACGCCATCTCTATCGCGCTAAAGGACGCCATTGACACAAGTGTTGAAGCGTATCAAAGCGGAGTCGACAAAAAGGAGATCGGTCGATTGTGGAGTGGCATGCTGAGTCAATTCATGGAAGATATGCGCAATAAAAGTCGGAGTGCCGGGGAAAACTTGCTGGCATGGGTTCGCATGCCGCGCATCTAGCGGACTGTCTCTGAAAGGTTGAGTGAAATGAACAGACTGCTGTGGGTGAGTCTATTTGGTCTGGCGGTCGTCTCGCGAGCAAAGGATGAGCGCGATGTTCGCTCGCAGTTGGTGCGCTTTGTCGCAAATGGCATGCGCGCCGCAGATCTCGCAAAGGTGTCTGCTGCACGCTTTAAAGAGGTGGGCGAAGATTTTTTGGCAGACGTTCGTTATCAGTACGACAAGCAGGCAAAAAAGATGGCCGCTTCTTTACAAGAGTTGCCAAGCCCACCCGACTTTCGTATGATGGACGCGACAAATGAGAGACAGGAGAGCCGCCGACATGCGAACACGAATGTGGATGCCAGCGACAGGGATCCTGCTGCTCTCCCTCGCGTCTTGGTACGCGAGCGTAAAGGTGTGGAGCCCTCCCCTGACGTTCCTGCTTTGCGCACTTACGATCATCGCGCTCGCGCGGCGCATCGGGTCAGCCACTGAAAAGCTTGCGCGGCGCCTCGGTTCGACGCTTGGGGCGCTGCTTTCTGCCACATTTGGCAACAGTGTTGAACTGATTATCTCGATTGCCGCGCTGCGTGCAGGACTCTATCGTGTTGTGCAGGCGAGCATCGTGGGCAGTGTTCTCGCAAATCTTCTGCTGACCCTTGGCGTCTGCATGATGATCGGCGGAATCACACAAAAGGTTCAGGTGTTCAGCCGCGCCCGCGCCGGACTGAACAGCGTCATGCTTTTTATCGCCGTTTTCGGCCTTTCCATGACGAGTCTGTACCAATATTTCGGAACGCATGCCGGTCACGCCAAAGCGCTTGGCGTCAGCATCTCCATCGTGTTTTTACTGATTTATGCGCTCGGATTTGTGTTCTCGTTTTTCACTCATCGCAGTTTCTTGATGCCAGTTGAGGAAATCGGTGCGACAGAGCGTCAAACGGAACCGCTTTGGCCCCACCTGCTTGAACTGATTGTCGCAACCTTTCTTGTTTCGCTCGTAAGTGAAGGGATCGTCGGGGCGATCGAGCCGCTCTCTGTGCGCTTTAGCATTCCAGAGTCGTTTGTGGGCATGATTCTCTTGCCGCTCATCGGAATCGCGCCTGAATTTTTTTCTGCGATTCTGCTCGCGCGGCGAGGGAATCTTGACGGGAGTATGGAGATCGGGCTTGGCTCAAGTCTGCAAATCGCTCTTTTTGTCGCGCCTGCCCTCGTACTCATCGACACTGCAATGCGCGGGAGTTTTACACTTGTTTTTACGCCCGTGGAGGTGCTCGTGCTCTTTTTGTCGACCCTCTTGGTGAGCCTTGTCTCGCTTGACGGGGAGACACACTGGTACGAGGGCATGATGGTGACAGCTGCCTACGTGATGCTTGGGTTGCTCTTTTTCTTTCAGTGAATTGGACGGGGCGTATGAACGGGAGGTGCGGGCGTGCACAAGAGGATCACTCGCCACACAGTGTGGCTGGCACTTTTTGCCCCGCTTGCGCTTCTTCTCATGTTCTTTTTTTATCGCTCCGGAAGTTGGACGCTTCTGCCGGAATACCTTGAAAAATTGGGACATGCCGGGATCGTGTTGAGTTATCTGCTGGTTGTGCTTCAGACCATGGTGCCGTTCGTTCCTTTTGCCATCTTGGCTGGCATGAACGCGACTGCGCATGGTTTTTTCACGGGTTATCTGGCGACGCTTTTCGGTAGTTTTACCGGCTCACTCCTTCTTTATGGCCTGAGCAAAAGCGTGTTGCGGCCACTTTTCAGCCGCTATCTCAAGAGATTTTTTGCGCGTCACGCGAAGCTGCAGGCGACGATTGCCCGCATTGACCAGGCGACGCCATGGTCAACCTTTTTCACCGTTTTGGGGTTGCGCCTGCAGTTTTGGCTGCCCGCATCAATCATCGACCTGTCTGCGGGCATCTCTTCCGTTTCGTTTGTCCCTTTTCTATTTGGCACGCTTATCGGACAGGCGATCATGGTATTGCTTGAGAGCTACGTCGGGCATCGCGTGCTTCACTTCAAAGCGCATGTGGCTGAACTCGCCGGAATCTGTGTGATAGGAGGAGGCATTTTGGCAGCGAATTTTATTGTGGCAAGACGGAAAATGCGAAGGTTGAAGTCATGACACACGCGTTATATGCCTTTTTTGCCATCCTTCTTACCGACTTGGTGCTCTCGGGAGACAATGCGTTTGTCATCGCGATGGCAACGCTTCATCTCGCCCCAAACGAGCGAAAGCGCGCGATGATCTATGGTGCGGCTGTTACCATTTTACTCAGGATTTTGCTGACCCTCATTCTCGGGCGCGCCCTTGGGTGGCCGTACCTACAGACGGTTGGCGGGTTGCTTTTGCTCTATGTCGCCTATTCGGTATTGTTCCAAAAAGGCGGCAAAGAGGCGTCTGGCAAACGAACAGGGCGTGGGGTTCTCGCGACGGTTGTGACAATTCTTTTTGCAGATCTCACGATGAGTGCGGACAATGTGGTCGCCGTGGCAGGCATTGCGCAAGGCAATGCAGAGATGACGGCGCTTGGTCTTGTGGTGAGCATCTCTCTTTTGATGTTTGCCAGTTCCTTGATCGCCCGCCTCATGGCACGTCTGGCGATTCTGAGGTTTATCGGGGCAGGTATTCTCGCCGTCACCGCGGGGATCATGTTTCACAGCGATCCAGGGGCTGCCCGGCTGTTCGGGGCGCAGTCGATCTATGCGCCAATCTTTGGGTTTGTGCTTGGGTCTGCACTCTATGTTGCGTCGCGCAAATTCAACATGAGTTTTTGAGCAAAAGCGATCTGCCAGAGGTCTGCTTTCTTTCTTAGCAGATGGTCTGCGTCGGCTGACGAAAGCCCGCTCACAAAGAGCGTGATCTCGCGGGTAGAGCGCTTGATTTCGTGAAGAGTGACCGTTCCCAGGTGTGATCTGTCAAGGCCGTCTGCGACGCGAAGGCATGCGCAACAGGTGAGCAAATCCCGTTCCTTGCCGATTTTTTCAATCCATGAGGGTCTGGCGCTGCGCCTGTGATAAAAACAAAGCGTCGCGACATCCTCTTTGAGTGTCGCGTCCCACGTCGCCGTTTCGCGCGCATTTTGCACAAGGTAGCGGGAATGCTTGTGATGCTTTTGTGAATTTATGAAATGTCCTACATCGTGTAGATATCCGGCCAATTCGAGCGTCAGTTGGGCTGCCTGCGTCGCCGCCTCGCCGCGAATGCCAAGATAGAGCGTTTGCGCAAGTGAGGCGACACGCACACAGTGCGCGCGATCCGATTGAAAACGATTCATCGCGCGCAGCGCGTCATGTTTATAGTGAGCGGGTGATTGGGCGACGGAGCTTGAGTCTTTCATTTTTGGATCAGGCGTGAGACGTGCGACCGCAGGGTCTCTTGCACATCATCGATCGCGCGCGTACCATCGATTGTGACAAAGTGATAATCTTCAGCGAGTTCTTCAAATTGTTGTGCGCACAGGGACTGATAGCGGTGAAAGCTTTCAAACATGTCAGTCGACAGGGAGAGATCCATTCCGGATTCCCAGTAATCAAGCAAACCGCGTTTTTGAAAGTGGCGATGCAGCAAGACTTCGGGCGGCATCTGCAAATAAAACGTGAGATCCGGGATGCGCGCAAAACCGAACAGTTCTTCCAGCCAGTCTGGATCGGCGCCGCGCACAAAATCGCGCACCATCAGCGTGAAGATGTAGCGATCTGCCAGCACGATAAACCCCGCCCGCAGCGCTGGGATGATCTTGTTTTCCAGTTGATCTGCAAAATCGGTCGCGTAAAGCAGGCTGAGCGTCGTCTTTCCTAGCACATTTCCCTCTTTTGCCTGGTCGATGACCCCACTGACGAGGGTGGATCGCTTGATCCCGGTATCCATGACCGCATGCCCTTCATACTCCAGCCACTGTTTTAAGAGATATGCCTGTGTCGACCGTCCTGAACAGTCAGCGCCTTCGATTACAATCAACTTTCCTGCATACGTCTCGTCTTTTAGATAGGGGAGACCGGCGCCGTAATACGTTTTTTTTGTTTCATCCATAATCTCTACAGTCTCCTCTCGCTTTTTTATCGCGTTGTCAAATGATAGGGGAGCTCATAATCGGTCAGGTGTTTTTCAACGATCTCGCGCACAAGCCGCTGTTGTTCCTCGACCGGCTTTGTCGCGTCCACGACCGTGAAATGCTCCTCGTCGATCATCGCGTCATAGTGGTCCTTGATTTTTCCCTGAAACAGTTTGAAACTCTCGATTGGGTCGGTCGAAAGGCCGAGATCAAGACCCGCCTCATGGTACTTTAACTGTGGACGTCCGCTCAAGATGCGATCGAGTGAGACGGACAGCGGCGTCTGAAAATAGAAGCTGACCGTCGGTTTGACCGCGAATCCATACATGTTCTTGACCCAGTCTGGATCACAGCCGCGCGCCATGTCGCGGGCATAGGCAGTATACACGTAGCGATCTGCGAGGACGATATAGCCTGCCCGCAAATGGGGCAGCATCATTTTTTCATAGCGGTCGGCAAAATCACACGCGTGAATCAGGCTGAATGTTGTCGGTGTCAGCAGATTTTTTTTCTTCGCCTTTTTGTTCGCCGATTTGATGAGTTCACTTGAGTTCCACTCCGTAAAAAAGACAGGGTACCCGCGGTCTTCAAGCCAGCGTTTCAACAAGTAAATCTGTGTGCTTTTGCCTGATCCGTCGTTTCCTTCGACGATAAAAAGTCTTCCCGGATAATGCATGCTGCGGCCGAGTCCGCGCGCTTTTTTAAGTCGCATATCTTCACGGTGCTCCTTTTTCTGATGAGATGGAAAGCGGAAAGCCAAACGCTTTGCGAAAGAGTGGAAGCAACTCGTTTGCCGCCTGATATTCAATATCTCCTTCGTGCGCGTTTACGTAAAGGATGGCCCGCGTTTTTTCAGTCTTCATTCTGACTGCGGAAACGCGCTTTTCGTGACGGCGGTCGAGCGCCTCGGCAAGGCGGACAATCACGCCGATTTTTGTGATCTCTGTGAGGTCGTCGTCACTGAGCAAAGCGCGAAATGGTGCGCACTGTTTGCGCGTCCGGTTGCGGCTTTTGTAGGAGGCGGCGGCCGCAACGATCAGCAGTTCGCTGTGCGTCAAACCATAGAGGGTGCCGTTTAGAATCAAATAAAAGGTGTGTCGGTCAAAATCATAATAGTGAATGTGGATCCCGACGCGATGAAGCATGGCGGCGGCATACAGCAAACGGAGTCGCGCTGGGTTGAGGTCTCCCCGTTCGCAGAGCGGCCGGGCGATGGAGAGCGCCAGATTCGTCACCGTTTCAGCGTGATCTTTTGGCACACGGCAGCGTTCGAGCAGGTTGTGGACACTTGCCTCAAGAACGTCTTCCTTTTGGGTGTCGCGTTCGGCGCCAAGCACGCGCGTGAAAAATGTGCCATCGCGCAAGCCGCGACCGCTGATGCGCAACACGGCTGACTCTGTGTAGCGCATGAGACTAAGGAGGATCATCCCGCCAGGAACGATCAGATCCGCACGGTCTTTGGAGAGACCTTCAACCTTTTTGCGCCTTGCGAGCGGAATCAAATCGAGATGAGCGACCGTTTCCTCAACATCGGATCGCCGCATGAAATAATTGTGGGTAAGCGCGAGTGGATAGCCACTGAGTCCTTGATGGACGCGTGCAATCGTGCGAATGGTGCCGCCGATCCCAATCAATTCCAAGTTTTTTGCCTGCGTAAGCAGTTCCACCTTCGCAAAAAGGGGTTGGATACGCTGCATCATCTGCTCGCGGGAGAGCTGGCCAAGATCCCGGTTTGCAGTGACTGCGCCGATGGGGAAGGAGTGTGACGCGATGGCCGAACCGCCTCGTACGAGTGTGACTTCGGTGCTGCCCCCGCCTATGTCGATGAGCAGTGCGTCGCATAGTGTCATCGTATGCGCGACGGCACTGTAGCCAAGCGCCGCCTCTTCAACGCCTGAGATCACCTCGACGTGAAGCCCGGTCTCGCGCTCAATTCGCTCGACGATCTCTTTGCGGTTTGTCGCCGCGCGCAGTGCAGCAGTGCCTACGGCTTCAATGCGATTGGCGTGGTGAGCGCGGCAAAGGCCGATGAAACCGTGCAATTTCTCGATCAAGTCACGTACAGCCTCTTCTGCGAGGGCCCCGTCACGCTTGATTTGCTGGCTGAGCCGCGGAGATGTCTTCTGTTCGTCAAGCACATAATAGGCGCCGCTTTGCAAGGAAGCGATGATCGAGAGACGCATGGAGTTTGAACCGATATCAATGATCCCAGTGACGTTCACAGATGCACTCCTTGCATGAGAGATTTCACAGAAATTTCAAGGATCAACGCCCGTGTGCGCGGGACGCGCATGGCACAACTTGGGCAACGCAGAGTGTTCTTGTAACGCAAAGCGCTCGTGACACGTAGCATGCGTTTTCTGTAGTATAGAGTTTGTCTCCATTAAGAGCAAAAAAGTGACAGAAATCGAGGAAATCGAGGATATGAAGTGGGTGAGAACGTGACGAAGCGGTTTACCATCGACGATGTGGCGGGGATGTTTCAGGCGCGTCCCGAGGATGTGCGGGCAGCGCTTGTCCGTCTCCAGGAAATGCGTTCATTGTCTGCAGAAACCTTTTTTTACGCGGGGGAGGCGGCGCGGATTGCGCCGTCTGATGTTGATCGCATACGGCGCGAGCTTGAGGTATTGGAACAAGGTGCGGCAATAAACAATACCGCGCCCCCTAAAGGGACGCGGCGCATCATTCGAAAAACAGTGCGGCGCGCGATTGAGGAAGATTCATCCCCCGACGCCTGAGAGAATCGCGGAGACATCACTCGCATTGCCAAGGCCCAACTGCCACACCGCGACACCGCCGTATCCGGCAGCGGTGGCCAGGGCGGCACGTTTTTGCAGCGTACTTGTCGTCTCAAGCCACATCCACTGCGTCGTTGTACCGGCGTGAAATGTGTCGACGGTCATTCCGGAGTTCGGATCGTTTCGCAGTGATGCAGGGTGGCTGTCCTGAATGCTCGCTTCTTGAGGCAGCGAGAGTGCAACAGATGAAAAATTGCCTGGGGTGCCAGACCAGAGCCTTGTGTAAAACGGGATGCCTGCGAGAATTTTCGCTTTTGGCACGCCCTCTTGTGCGGTCTTTTGAAGTTCTTGCATCATCCATGGGATGCCTGCAACCGGTCCTGAAAAAGCGTCACCTGCGTAGTATTCGTCATAGGTCATCACGACAAGGTTGTCGGCGATGGCGGCGAGTGCCGGCCGGTTGTAGACGAGGCCCCAGTTGGGGTCGCTTGAAGGCACGGAAACATCTACGCTGATTGTTTTTCCCATGGCGTGAAGCAGTGTCGCCAGATTTTCTGTCAACTGAGTGAGGCGCGGCGCGTCGGATGGAATCATATCCTCAAAGTCGAGATTGATCCCGTCCACATGATCTCGGGTCACATCGCTTAGGATGGCCGAGAGAAGATTTGCCTGTGCCGTTGGACTTTCAAGCAGTGCGGTGGTGCGTGCCGGATTAAAACCTGAGTCGACAATCGGCCAGACCTGTTCTCCGTGCGCGTGCGCGATCTGCACCGCCTGGGTTGATAATTGATCTGAGACCGCACCGTTTTGTGAAGTCACGTTATAGACCATCGGCGCGTAGACGGAGATCGGATAGCCGGCGCTTCCCGTATCTGTCAGGGAGTATGGATCATCAAACCCGAGCACGATTTCACCATTGAATTTCTTTACAGGCTGCCTGGTTCCTGTCATGACTGTGAACAGGCGGGCGTCAGTGAGCGGCTCCGTAACCGTCTGACCAGCGTTTTGAAACGTGAAGGTTTGTGCGGTTGTCGCTGTGACGCTGACGAGCGTATTGGTTTGTACAGCCGGCGCGTTTTGTAAACGACTCGTGATGAGTGCGTATGTAACGCTTTGCGGCGCAGGGGGTGGGACAATCGCCTTTTGCATCTGGCGTCCGGTCAGTTCCAGCGGGCGCGCAGGAAGCGCCCGGGCGCTTTCGACCAATGGATATGCGCGCGAAGAGGAGGAGACGGCAAGCAGCAGGGTAAGGGTGATCACACCCGATAGGCGATAGACAAGCTTATCGTTCATAGTGTCTCCCTTGTAACCAGATATCTTCTTGTTGCTAGTGTACGAGCCAAAAGGTAGACATGCCAACACGCAAGATTTGGCAACGAGCGCTAGACACAGTGCTCTGCAAGCGTGTACGATAGGTTTATGGCGATGAAGGAGTGATGGTCGATGGTGACCGAAGAAGCGGTGTACGAACAGTTAAAAGATGTTCTTGACCCGGAAATTCAGATCGACGTGGTTAACTTGGGAATGATCTATGGCGTCAAGATTGAGCAGGAAAAGGTCACGGTAAGAATGACCCTGACGACGATGGGTTGCCCTGCCATGGAAGAGCTGCAGGGGGACGTCGTGCGAAAGATTAAGGAACTCGGGGTTCCTGAGGTGGAGATTGATTTGACGTTTGATCCGCCTTGGAACAAGGACATGATGTCTGATGAAGCGAAGACGGTCATGCGCTATCTCTTTTAAAAAAGATGGATCGATAAAAATCTCCGCTGCGCTATCTGTGGCGGGGATTTTTGACATTTTCAAGACAATTTTAGGTGAAAACCATCCGAGTGTACCCTGCAATGAGACTGCATTAGTTGCAATTTTGTGTGGGTGTGTTAGCATAAACATGACTAATTTAGTCGACTTTAAACAAGATATCGCGTCGCAACGGTTGCGTGTACAGGAGGATGGTTACACATGGCTTCATTGCCAGAACTGAAAATTGATGGATTGCGCGCCTCGGTAGAGGGCAAGGAGATTTTGAAAGGTGTCAATCTCACGGTGCGCGGCGGCGAAGTCCACGCGATCATGGGCCCGAACGGAACAGGAAAAAGCACGCTTGCGTCGTCTCTCATGGGGCATCCCAAGTATGAGGTGACGGGTGGCGCAGTGACACTGGACGGTGAGGACCTGCTGGAGATGAGCGTCGATGAGCGCGCGCGAAACGGCCTGTTTCTCGCGATGCAGTATCCGAGCGAGATCGCGGGCGTGAGCAACGCGAATTTCATGCGCATGGCGCTCAACGCCAAACTTGGTGAAGGCAATGAGGTGCCTGTGCTCAAGTTTCATCGCGAATTGCAAAAGAAAATGAAATCGCTAAGCATCGATACGGCGTTTGCCGAACGGTATCTTAATGAAGGGTTCTCCGGCGGCGAAAAAAAGCGCAACGAGATCCTTCAGATGTCTGTTCTTGAACCGCGGATCGCAATTCTTGACGAGATTGACTCAGGGCTTGACATCGACGCGCTGCGCATTGTCGCAGACGGCGTAAACGCCTTGCGCGGACCTTCTTTTGGCCTCTTGATCATTACGCACTATCAGCGTCTCTTGCAGTACATCGTACCCGATCATGTGCACGTCATGATGCAGGGGCGCATTGTCCGATCTGGAACGCGCGAGCTTGCTGAGGAACTCGAGGCGCGCGGCTATGACTGGCTAAAAGATGAGCTTGGCATTGAAGACGAGACAGAATCGGTGAGTGTGTAAGGGGTGAGCGGGATGAAGGATACGCTATCGCAAAGCGCGCGCGCAGAGGAGATTTTTCAGGCGTCGCGAAACGCGTCTGAACCGGAAGGCATCGCTCGCCTTCGCGCAAACGCATTTACGCAGTACGAATTTCTGCCGACGCCAAAGTTCGAGCGAAGCAATTTGGCAAACCGCTCGCTAGACGCGTTTCGCCTTGAGGCGCCACTCGCGCCGGGGGCGTGGGAAGCGCTCGCAGATGGGATGATTGGCGAGGATGACGCGCATCCGCTGATCGTGCTCGTGGATGGGCACGTGATGAAAACACGCGGCCTCACCGCAGACGGTGTGATCGTGACGGATATGAAGTCGGCGCTTGTCAAGCATCCAGAACTTGTCGAAAAGCACATCGGTAAGGTCGTTGCGAGCAATGAGAACCAGTTGATCGCTTTAAACACGGCGCTTTTTCGAAACGGCGCTTTCGTTTATCTTCCGAGAAATGCAGCACTCACGCAGCCGATTCAACTGATTGCGGTGACGACGCAGGGCGGGTACGGTTCATTCACACGAAATTTGATCATCGCAGAAGAGATGAGCCAGGTGACGTTTCTTGATGCGTATCTGACGCCTGCAGATCTTGCGGAGGATCTGCACGTTGGCGTCACTGAAGTGGTGGCGATGCAGGGCGCTGTGGTGCGCGTGGGGACGATTGAAGAATTTTCTAAAGACACGACAGGGATCGTATTGCGCCGCGCCAACGTAGAGCGAAACGCAAATGTCCAGTGGGTGCTTGGCGAGATTGGCGACGGTTATTCGGTCGTCGAGTTTGGTTCCCGTCTCTTGGGAGACGGCAGTTCAAGCACGAGTCATGCGATTGCACTTGGCAGTGGCCGCTCGCATATGGATATCACTTCAAAGATGGTGCATATCGGAAAGTTTAGCGAAAGCGACACGACGGCGCGCGGCGTGATGCAGGATCAGGCAAATGCCGTGTATCGCGGTGTTACGCAGATTAAAAAAGGGGCGAGCGGCGCAAACGGGCAACAGGCAGAGAAGCTCTTGATGCTGTCGCCAGAGAGTCGCGCGGACGCCATTCCAATGCTCCTGATTGACGAAAACGACGTGAAGTGCGGACATGCCGCGTCTGTCGGACAAATCAATGAAGATCAACTGTTTTACCTGATGTCGCGGGGACTTAGTGAAGCGACTGCCAAGCGCATGATTGTGTGGGGCTTTATTGATCCGGTTCTCGCCGAATTGCCTCTGGACGGTGTGCGTCGCGCGGTCGAAATGATCCTTGAGAGGAAGCTTGCCTGAGATGGACTTTTCGCTGATTCGCAGGGATTTTCCTATCTTGAATGAGTCGATCAACGGGAAACCGCTGGTGTATCTTGACAGCGCGGCGACATCGCAAAAACCGCGTCAGGTGATCGATGCGATCAAAGCGTATTACGAGTCGAGCAACGCCAATGTGCACCGCGGTGTCCACACGCTCGGCTCGCGCGCGACGGAAGCGTACGAGGCGGCGCGCAACAACGTGGCGAAGTTTCTGAATGCCAAGAGTGATGAGCAGATTGTGTTCACGCGGGGCACGACGGAGAGTTTGAACATGGTGGCGCACGGCTATGCGCGGCCGCGCCTGAAGCCGGGTGACGAGATTGTGATCACGCCGATGGAGCATCACAGCAACCTGATTCCTTGGCAACAGGTGGCGAAGGTGACGGGCGCGACACTCACGTATCTCCCTCTTCAGGAAGATGGAACGATTGATCTTTGCAATGTGGAAAAAACGATCACGGCTCGCACGAAAATCGTAGCGATGGTGCATGTGTCAAACGTGCTCGGAACGATTAACCCGATTGCTGACGTTGCGAGGATCGCCCATCGCCACGGCGCGATTCTCGTGGTGGACGGCGCGCAAAGCGTTCCGCACATGCCGGTTGACGTGCAGGCGCTCGACTGTGACTTTCTCGCGTTTTCGGGCCACAAGATGATGGGGCCTACAGGGATTGGCGTGCTCTATGGAAAGCGCGCGGTGCTTGAGCAGATGGAACCGGTGCACTTTGGCGGCGAGATGATTGAGGTCGTCGAGTTGTACGAATCGACTTTTAAGGAAGTGCCCTATCGCTTTGAGGGTGGTACGCCGATCATTGCTGGCGCGGTGGGACTTTCAGCCGCGATTGATTATCTGAAAGAAATTGGGCTTTCCGCCATTCACGAGCGCGATGTCGCGCTCACGGCATACGCGTATGACCGTCTGCGCGCGATGGATGAAATCGAGGTGTATGGCCCGGCGGGTGAGCGCGGTGCGCTTGTGACGTTTAATCTGCGGGGTGTCCATCCACATGATCTTTCGACAGCGCTTGACGCGGAGGGCGTCGCGATTCGTGCGGGCCATCACTGTGCACAACCGCTCATGCGTTGGCTCAAGCAGTCGGCGACTGCGCGGGCAAGCTTCTATGTGTATAACACAGAGCGGGATATCGACACACTGATCGACGCGCTGACGATGGCAAAGGAGTTTTTCAGTCATGCAATTGGATGAACTGTATCGCCAGGTCATCATGGATCACTACATGCATCCGCGGAACAAAGGTTCGATGGAAGGTGACGTTGTCTCGGTCGATTTGAAAAATCCGACGTGCGGCGACGAGATTACCCTCCAGCTTCAGATAAAAAACGGTGTCGTAGAAGACGTGCGTTTTTCAGGGACGGGGTGCTCAATCAGCATGGCGTCGGCTTCAATGATGACAGAGGCTGTCAAAGGCAAACCTCTCTCTGAAGCGCTCGCCCTCTCTGTAGAGTTTCGCAAATTAATGAAGGGGCAGGAAGTGGATGAGGATCTGCTCGGCGATCTGGAGTCGCTCGGCGGAGTCTCAAAATTTCCGGCGCGCATCAAGTGTGCCACGCTCTCATGGAATGCGCTGGAGCGAAGCGCTTCAACGCTTGCTGAATAAAGAAAATCACACGAGGAGGGGTTACGATGAGTCAGCAGGTGCCGGAACTCTCTGAGTACCAGTATGGATTTGTCGACAAGGACGTATCGGTCGTTCGCTTTAACAAGGGACTTAGCAAGAAAGTGGTCGAGGAAATCTCGACGATGAAAAATGAGCCGGGCTGGATGACCGATTTTCGTTTGCGCTCTCTGGAGATTTTCAACAACAAGCCGATGCCAAATTGGGGCGGAGATCTCGGGGAACTCGATTTTGATGATATCACCTACTATGTAAAACCGTCTGAACGGCAGGGAAAAACGTGGGAGGAAGTCCCGGAAGAGATCAAAAACACATTTGATCGACTGGGAATTCCTGAGGCGGAACGCAAGTTCTTGGCGGGTGTCTCAGCGCAGTATGAATCAGAAGTTGTCTACCATTCGATGCAAAAGGAACTCTCCGATCTCGGGGTCATCTTCACGGACACCGACTCGGCGCTGCGCGATCATCCGGAGATTTTTAAATCCTACTTTGGGACGATCATTCCGCCTGAGGACAATAAGTTTGCGGCGCTCAACTCGGCAGTCTGGAGCGGCGGAAGCTTTATCTATATACCAAAAGGTGTGCGCTGTGAAGTGCCGCTTCAGGCGTATTTTCGCATCAACTCAGAGAACATGGGGCAGTTTGAGCGGACGCTGATCATCGCGGATGACGACAGTTTTGTGCACTACGTTGAAGGCTGCACCGCGCCGATCTACAGCACGAATTCACTGCATAGCGCCGTCGTTGAAATCATTGTGAAAGATCGTGCGCGGGCGCGTTACACGACGATTCAAAACTGGGCTCCAAACATCTACAATCTCGTGACAAAGCGGGCGGTTGCGTATGAAGACGCGACGATGGAGTGGATTGACGGCAACATCGGGTCAAAATTGACGATGAAGTATCCTGCGATCTATATGCTCGGACCACGCGCCAAAGGGACAGTGCTCTCGATTGCGGTGGCAGGAACTGGGCAACACCAGGATGCCGGGGCAAAGGTTGTTCACGCAGCGCCAGACTGCACGTCGACGATCATTTCAAAGTCAATCAGCAAACACGGCGGCAAGACAACGTATCGCGGTTTGGCACATTTTTCGCCGGACGCGCACCGCTCCAAGTCAAACATCAAGTGCGACACGCTGATCCTTGACAAGGAATCGACGTCTGATACGATTCCTTACAATGAAATTTTGAATGACTCTGTGACACTTGAGCATGAAGCGACCGTGTCGCGCGTCAGTGAAGAGCAGCTCTTTTATTTGATGAGTCGGGGAATTTCTGAAGAGGAAGCCACGCGAATGATCGTTATGGGCTTTATTGAGCCATTTACGAAAGAGTTGCCGATGGAATACGCGGTTGAGATGAACCGCCTCATCAAATTTGAGATGGAAGGTTCGATTGGTTAATGCGTACAGTGGCTGTCAAGCGGCTTGACGAACTCGAAGTGGGGTCGTTCTGTAAAGTGACGGTTGATCAAAAGGATATTCTTTTGGTGCGTCTTGAAGACGGTGTGTTTGCAACGAGTGACATTTGTACACACGCGCTTGTCAGTTTGAGCGGCGGTTGGCTAGAAGGCAACATCATCTGCTGTCCAAAGCACGGCGGAAAGTTTGACGCGAGGACAGGGAAAGCAGTCGCATTTCCGGCTGTGACCGGACTCAAGACGTATCGGACATCCGTCGTGGACGGACAGGTAATGCTTGAGGTGTAATTAAAAAGGTTTGCTCGTGGTTTGGCGGAATCTCTGGTCATGCAGAAACACACCAGCAGAGCGAGGAGTGAACGGTGTGAAAGTGTCCATGAGAACAGAATATGGATTACGGGCGATTGTCACGCTTTGTGATATGTCGAATCATTCGGGGCGTGCCGTACCGCTTCGCGAGATCGCCGCCTTTGAAGAGATTCCCGAGGCGTTTCTCGACCAGATCTTTGGCAGTCTCCGCAAGGAAGGCATTGTTCAGAGTGTGCGCGGGGCAGCGGGTGGATATCGACTGACAAAGCCTGCCGAAGAGATTTCCATGGGGCAACTCATCCAAATTCTAGAAGGCAACCTTGCACCCATGGCGTGTGTTGGAGACGCAGATGCTGTCGCAGAAGAATTTTGCATAAAAGCGTCACGTTGTCACACGCGTAGTGTGTGGCTTCGTCTCTACGAGTCGATTTCTGCCGTGTTAAACAACATCTCGCTCGCAGAAATTGTGCGGCTTGAGTCAGTACCGAGTGTTCCCGACTCTTTGCGTCTCGATATTGGCGCACAAGCCGACAAAGACGCACGATCGGCGGCGCGCGGATGATGCAATAGCTCAAGCGTTGGCTGGTGAAATAATACAGTTTGTGCGATAGCGATGATACACGTTGCAAAGGCACACCTGATTTGTATAAACCGCTCTTTAGGGCGGTTTTTTATGCATTTTTATGTACGTGTGGAGTGGACATTTAGATTCATCTCGTATACAGTTACAATCTTTTTACACATATTTTTCATTCGCATTAAGATCGGTGTGTGTTAGCGTAATATTCAAGAAGCGACGCGATAATCACTGCTATTCGTATATTTATTGCCGGATTTCACGAAGGCATTGACTTTTTTGGGCAAGTCTCCTATATGTATTTTGTAGTGTTTGTTAAGTCTTTGTGTCTTTGGTGTGGAGAATTTGTAAGGGAATTGGTTTAAATCCCCAAGCGTTCCTTGCTCGCCTCTCTGCCAGGAATCATGCAGCGTAAATGTCAAATTGCAGGGGGTGCCCCGTGTCGACGCCATTGCTTGAAGTTCGCAATTTGAAAACGCATTTTATCAGTCGAACGAGTCGCGTTCGGGCGGTCGACGGTGTCGATTTCTCGGTCGAGCGAGGCAAGGTTTTGGGAATCGTTGGAGAGTCAGGCAGTGGCAAAAGCATGACCTCTCTATCGATCATGCGTCTCGTGCCAGGGCCGCAAGGGCAAATTGTCGATGGGGAGATTCTCCTTGACGGGAAGGATCTCCTGAAGCTCACGGAGCGAGAAATGACAAACATTCGCGGGAATCAGATTGGGATGATCTTCCAAGAGCCGATGACCGCGCTCAATCCTGTGTTAAAGGTCGGCGAGCAGATCGGTGAGGTCTTAACGCGTCATCGCGGAATGAATAAAGCTGAAGCCAGAAAGCATGCGGTGGAACTCTTGAAGAATGTCGGATTTCCGCGCGCCGAACAAATTGTCAATGAGTACCCTCACCAGTTGTCAGGTGGAATGAGGCAGCGCGCGATGATCGCGATGGCAATGGCCTGCCAGCCGACACTGCTTATCGCGGATGAGCCGACAACGGCGCTTGATGTGACGATTCAGGCGCAGGTGCTCGATTTGATGCGTGAACTCAAGGATCGCACTGGGACGGCGATCATCATGATTACACACGATCTTGGCGTCATCGCTGAAATGGCGGACGATATGGTTGTCATGTACGGCGGACAGGTTGTCGAGTCAGGATCTGCCGATGCTGTGTTTGCAGAGCCGCTGCACCCCTATACGCGCGCGCTGCTTGAATCAATTCCGGTAATCGACGAAGAGCGCGAGCGGCTGACAGCGATTCCGGGAACCGTGCCGAGCGCGGCAAACTTCCCTGAGGGTTGCCGCTTTGCGGATCGCTGTGCGCTTGCAGAGTCGTCGTGCCGTGAGAAGATGCCTGAACTGCGCGAATTGCGCCCAGGACATAGTGTGCGCTGCACGCTTGCGGTCTAGTGTGCGAGCAAAGGCTGTGAAAAGGTGCGTAAGCGGTTGCAGCGGACCGTGTTTCGCTTCTTGATTCACCGCGCTGCGAGAAAGAAGTTAGGGGAGAGGGGGGATCTGTATGAGTGTCGCGGAACAGCAGATGGATACAAACCGCACAGCGCAGAGTGACGTTCTTTTGGAACTCTCGGGTGTGAAAAAATATTTTCCGATTACGGGTGGTGTGTTTCGGCGGACGATCGGTGCAGTTAAAGCGGTCGACGATATCTCATTTACGTTGCGCAAGGGTGAGACGCTGGGACTTGTCGGCGAATCTGGTTGTGGCAAATCGACGACAGGTCGCGTGATCATGAAGATCCTGGATCCCACGGCGGGGACCATTCGCTTTGACGGCCACGACATCACAAAACTCTCAGGCCGCGCATTGCGTGAGATGCGCCAGGATTTTCAAATGGTGTTTCAGGATCCTTACTCATCCCTGAATCCGCGGATGAGTGTCGGCACATTGGTCGCAGAGCCGCTGATTGTCAACAAGAAGGGGACGCGCGAACAGATTCGCGATGAAGTGGAACGCTTGCTTCAGGTTGTGGGTCTTTCCCCGGAGGCGCGTCTGCGTTTTCCACACGAGTTTTCTGGTGGTCAGCGGCAACGGATTGCGATCGCGCGAGCGCTCGCCCTAAAGCCCAAGCTGATCGTCGCTGATGAAGCTGTTTCTGCCTTGGACGTTTCGATTCAGGCGCAGATCTTAAACCTGTTGGCTGACCTCCGCAAGGAGTTTGGACTCTCTTATGTGTTTATCTCTCACAACCTCGCTGTCGTAAAACATGTCAGCGATCGCGTGGGAGTGATGTACCTCGGACGGATGGTTGAGCTTGCCGACAAGGCGAAACTTTATAACCAGCCGCTCCACCCGTACACGCAGGCGCTGCTCTCTGCGGCGCCCGAGCCGAAGCGAAACGTAACCCGTGACCGCATCGTGCTCGCAGGAGATGTGCCGAGTCCTGCCAATCCACCCTCGGGCTGTGCATTTCACACGCGCTGTCCCAAGGTGATGGATGTGTGCAAGAGTCAGCGACCTGAGCTTGCTGCATACGGTGAAGGCCAGTTCGTGGCTTGCCACCTGTACGCGTAAGGCACAGGGCAAAATGCTTCACGCCGCAAAGGCGCATATGAAAAGGGGGTAATACCGATGAAAAAACACACAGCCATGTTTTCGGCTGCAGCTGTTGTAACACTTTCTAGCCTGTTGGCAGGGCTCGCCGGCGCAAGCGCGCTTGCCGCAACAAAGCACGCCGCAAAGCATGTCGTAAAGCATGCGGCAATTCCGAATGGCGGAACGCTCGTACAGACTTTCCCAACGGCATTTGGCGCGAATCTCATTCCGTTCATGGATTCTTCACTGTATACAGCGACGGCTGACGCGTATTCATTCGATCCTTTATTGCAGTTTAATCAAAACGGCCAATTGACTCCGGACATTGTTCAAAAGTATTGGTTTTCCCCTGACAAGAAAACCATTTACTTCCAGATCAATCCAAAAGCGCGTTGGTCAAACGGCATTTACATCACATCAAAGGATGTCGAACTCGGTGTTGACTGGCTCGCGTCAAAATCGTACAACGACACCTATCAAGGTCAATATGGCTACCTTGTGCAAAACATTGTAGGCGCAGCTAATCCGTTACCAGATGGCACGACACCTTCCGGATTTAAGATTCTCGGACCACGCGAATTTTCGATGTCCATGAAAACGCCTGACGCGGCTGTGCTTTCTTCGCAATGGGCTGGGATTGATCCGCTGCCATATTATGTACTTGGCAAAATTCCGATGTCACAGTGGAAGAATTCTGCATTTAACAAGATGCCGTCAGTAGGAAGTGGCCCGTTTGTCAACGTATCCATTGTTCCTGGGCAATCCATCACTCAAAAAGCGAATCCGTATTACCTTTTTGGCAAACCGCATATCGCTTACAACATTTGGAAGGTTATTTCTCCTGATGTTGTAGATGGTGATCTGGCATCAGGTCAAGTAACTATGGCCGGAATCCAGGCAAAAGATGTGAATAAAATCAAGCAAGTGCCGAATCTGGCACTCAGCATTCAACCATCCAATGGTTTTAGCTATCTTGGTTGGCGCCTGAATAACTCGGTGTATGGAAAAGAATTTTCTAATGTGAAATTCCGTCAAGCCGTTGAGTATGCAATCAATCGATCGGCGCTTGTTCAGGCGATTGACAAAGGTTATGGAAAACCAGAAAACGGTCCGTTGCCTCCGATCAACTTCTGGTACAACAAAGCATTGAACAACACGTATCCTTACAGCCCTGCGATGGCAAACAAACTTCTCAATGAAGCGCATTTTACGATTAAAAATGGCTGGCGTACAACACCGGGAGGTCGTCCATTCAACCCGACGATCACGATTTCCTCTGGAGACAGCGTGATTGCGACAGAAGCGACTTTCTTGAAACAGTTCTTGAATGCGGTTCACATTAACGTAAAAATTCTTCCGCCGATCAATTTCAACACGATCATCAGCCAGTTGGGGAACGATGCAAACGGCAAACAACCCATTCAAGGTTTCTTCCTAGGCTGGAACTTGAGCACAGATCCAGATCCGCGTGGCCTCTGGCGGTCAACGGATAACTTAAACGCGACAACGATCGATTGGACGAATACAAAAGATCCTGCGGTTGCATTGAATGACAAATTGATTCACCTGCAACACTCGGCTGCCGCATTCAGCATTCCGTATCGTCAAAAGATCCTCAATCAGTGGCAAGTCTTGCTCAACCAACAACTTCCTGAGAACTTCTTGACTATGGATGACACGATCACGGCGTATAACAAGAACCTTCACGGTGTCGTGTTCTCGCCATACGGTGCGCTGTATCCAAACAGATGGTATCTCAACTAAGCGTTTGATTTCTCTCTTCAAAGAGGGGTGTGAAATCTGCACCCCTTCTTTTATCAGGACTGACGGGGAGGCAAATTTGTGCTGACGTACATTGTACGAAGGGTTCTCGGGCTGATCCCTACGCTTTTTGTAATAACGGTTATTGTTTTTGCATTTGCGCACATGATGCCAGGTAACGCGTTTCAGGCAATGCTTTTTAACCCGCATATCAAAAACGGCGGGGCACTTTATAAAAAACTTATGGCTGAAAATGGACTCAATCAAAATATTGTTGTTCAGTATTTCGATTGGATTGGAAACGTTTTGCATGGTAATCTTGGAACTTCTTATTCTTATCAATTACCAGTCAGTCAATTGATTGCGACGTATCTACCCAATACGCTGGAACTTGCAATTACTGCAGAGGTTTTGATATTAGCATTCTCAATTCCCATTGGTCTTTTACAAGCAAACCGCGCAAACAAACCATTTGATGTTGGGACTAGTTTTATCGCAGTTTTATTTTATTCGATTCCCGGCTTCATCTTCGCATTATTTTTGATCTTTATCTTCTCGTTTACACTCAATTGGTTGCCATCGAGTGGGACGGTCACACCAGCTGTACCTTGGTCAGGCTCGCTCGGTGATCGCATAATTCATTTGGTGCTTCCAGCGCTTTCCTTGGCACTTCCATCGATGGCGTATTACACAAGGCTCACACGAGGAAATACGCTACAATTAATCGTTTCTGATTTTATTCGAACTGCGAAGGCCAAGGGCTTGCGGGGGCGCAGAATTCTTTTTCGCCACGTTCTTCGCAATGCAATCATTCCATTGATGACACAGTTTGGTTTTGATATTGGTGGATTGTTTGGTGGAGCAGTCATTCTTGAGCAAATCTTCACTTGGCCAGGCATGGGGGAACTTTCAATTAATGCAACGTTGAATCGAGACTATCCCTTGATTCTTGGGGTTACATTACTTTTTGCCGTAACTGTTCTCATTGGAAATCTCGTGGCGGATATTTTATTGGCGATATCTGATCCGCGAATCAGATACAATTAAAAGCATTGCTCAATTTGCCTTTTAAAGAAAGGAGGATGTAACGTTTGACTTCTGGAACTGTTGTTGAAAGAAAGTCATCTACGCTTAAACAAACAAAGCTTGTAAAAAGTAAATCTCCGACACGACTTTCTATAGAACGGTTTTTTAGAAACCCCCTCGCAGTCTTTGGTCTTGTCGTTCTGAGCCTTATCATTTTTGTAACGATTGCAGCTCCCCTCTTTACACATTTTTCGCCGAGTACACCTGACATTATGAATACGGATTCGCCACCTACGGCGCTCCATCCTTTGGGAACGGATGGTTCTGGTTATGATAATCTTGCACGCGTGCTTTACGGAGGAAGAACTGATTTGACAATTGCTTTTTCCGCAGCGATCGTCCAAATCATTCTAGGTGTAATTTATGGAGGGATTTCCGGCTACTTTGGAGGCTGGGTCGATAATCTGTTGATGCGGTTTGTCGATATCATGCTGAATTTCCCTTTTATTTCCCTCGTTTTAGTGCTTGAGGCTATTTTTAACACATCTAACATGTGGATGCTTGTGTTTGTCGTGAGTATCACTTCGTGGCCGGGTACAGCGCGATTTATGCGTGGTGTATTTCTTCAGATAAGAGAGCAAGATTATGTCGTTGGGGCGCGTACGATTGGATGCAGCACGTGGCGTATTATTTTTCGTCACATGCTTCCAAATTCAACTAGTATTCTTGTGGTCCTGACGAGCTTTAGTATTGCTGGATATGTCGGTATTAACGCAGCTCTTTCGTATCTTGGACTTGGTGTTCCACCTTCCACTCCATCGTGGGGTGGAATGCTCAACTCTTACTCAGACTATCTCTCACTGAAAACGGAACCTTATGCTTGGATGCCTCCAGCAATCATGATTCTTTTAACGATCTTGTCGGTTAACTTTATCGGTGATGGGTTGCGCGATGCGTTTGATCCCCAATCCAAAGCTTGACCCATTTAGTTTTTGCGTCGGATGAATGCAAAATAAGACCCGGTGATCCTTGTGGATCGCCGGGTTTTTCGTGATGTTAAAAGATGTGTATTGCTTGCCAGAAGATATGGATCAACCTTGCTTCATTCTCTTTGAAACCGTTGACAAGAGGGCAATGCCTACCTACAATAATGAATGAACAATCATTCGAAATGCTTGGGAAGAGCGGAGGTGGAGCGGATCGCGCAACGAAAAGATGGAGCGAAATATCAGACAATCCTTGCGGCGGCTGTGGCAGTGATGGCAGAGTCTGGGTATCACGGTGCGCAAGTGGCTCGCATCGCGCGCGTGGCAGGAGTAGCGGACGGAACGGTCTATCTCTATTTTAAGAACAAGGAAGATATTCTCGTATCCATTTTGCGCGAGACGATTGGAGAGATTGTCACGCTCTCTACGCTGCTTGAAGGCGATCACCCAGAACCGCTTAAAGCACTGCATAAGCTCATTGATGCGCACTTTCAGACGCTCGGTCAAAACCCAGCGCTTGCAACCGTGCTGCAGGTTCATATTCGACAGGCAGATCCTGGAATTCGCGCACAGGTCGCTGAGATCATGCGACCTTATCAGCAAACCATTGCACGCATCGTTGAGATGGGCGTTTCGTGTGGCGAAATGCGCAAAAAATTGGATCTGCGAATTGCCCGGCGCATGATCTTTGGCACGATTGATGAGACCGTTAACGCGTGGATCTTTACAGGCGCAAAGTATGATTTGACAGCGCTCGTTGACCCTGTGTTTGATGTTCTCGTGACTGGACTTGCGGGAAACCGCGAATACGATCAAGAGGATAGGGAGTGATCGGTTGTGAATGTGATCGTGTGCATGAAACAAACCTTTGACACAGAGGCCAAAATTGCGCTCGCGGATGGGAAGATAAGTGAAGAAGGCGTGCAGTGGGTCATCAATCCATATGACGAGTATGCAATAGAAGAAGCGCTGAAGATCAAGGAAGCAACGGACGGAAATGTGACGATTGTAACAATCGGGCCCGCGCGCGTCGAAGAGGCGGTGCGGACAGCGCTTGCGATGGGGGCGGATGACGCAGTGATCGTCGATGATCCTGCCGCGTTTGGGGACGAGTTTACAGTGGCTGAAGTTCTGGCAGCGGTGATCAAAACACATCCTTTCGATCTCATTCTAACGGGCAATCAGGCAGTGGATGACGGTTCGGCGCAAGTGGCGGTTCGCCTCGCGGAACGACTCGATCTGCCGCATGTTTCAACGATCACAAAGCTTACGATAGAAGGCGCCACAGCAGTGGCTGAGCGCGACGCAGAAGGCGACACAGAAGTGGTAGAGGTTAAACTCCCGGCACTCTTCACCGCGCAGCAAGGGCTTAATGAGCCGCGCTATCCGTCGCTTTTGGGAATACGCAAAGCGAGCAAGAAGCCTGTAAAACGCCTGACGCTTGAGGAGGTCGGTCTATCACGGGATGAAATCACAAAGCGCGTGACCGTGACGGAGGTCTTCATGCCCGCACAAAAAGGGGCGGGACGCATCTTGACGGGTGATACTTCAGAACGCGTCCGTGAGCTTGTGCGCGAGTTGAGACAGACGAGCAAAGTGATCTGATTTGGGATGCGCAAGGTGATCGATACCGTGGTGCGATGAATGGAGAGAGGATGATCATCAATGCAAGACGTATTGGTTGTGGCTGACTTGCGTGGCGCCACATTGCGGAATGTTACGCTTGAGGCACTCTATGGCGCAGGGGTTATCGCACAAGGTGGTCGCGTCACCGCGCTGCTTTGCGGACACAATGTCTCGAGTCTCGCTGAGACCTTGTTTGCGCATGGTGCGCATGAGGTGCTTGTTGTCGATGATGAGCGACTGCAGGTGTATCAGCCTGAGCTCTATCGCAAGGCGGTGCAAGCGGCAGTTGATGAGGTCAATCCAAGAACCGTGCTGTTTGCCCACTCTGCAGTTGGTCGCGATCTCGCGCCGGCGATTGCAGCGCTCTATCGGGCGGGACAGGTGTCTGACGTGATTGGCATCGCTGCAAAGGATGATCAGGTGATCTATACGCGTCCTGTGTATGCGGGGAAAGCGTTTACAAAAAATGAGATCACAGGAGATTTGGCCATCGTCACCATCCGGCCTAATAACCTGCCCGTTTCGGAGTTTATGCAAGCGAGTAAAACGGCGAAAAAGCTTGACGTATCATTTGGCGGAGATTTGCGGACGACCATCAAGGATGTAATGAAAAAGGTGAGCGGCGGGGTTGATCTGACAGAAGCCAAAATCATCGTCTCGGGTGGACGGGGCGTCAAAAGTGCAGAAGGGTTTGAGCCACTGCGCGAACTGGCGCGTGTTCTTGGTGCAGCGGTCGGGGCATCGCGTGGCGCGTGTGACGCGGGATACTGTGACTACGCTATGCAGATTGGACAGACTGGGAAGGTGGTGACGCCAGATCTCTATATCGCGTGTGGGATATCTGGCGCAATTCAACATCTTGCTGGCATGTCAAACGCAAAGGTCATTGTCGCCATCAACAAAGATCCGGAGGCACCGATTTTTAAAGTGGCAGATTATGGGATTGTCGGGGATCTCTTTGAGGTTGTTCCAGCGCTCACACAAGAACTTCGCGCGTTTTTGGGATGATTGTAGATCGGTGCGTCATGGTTACACCCTGCATGTATCACGTATGCAGGGTTTTTTTATGCAGTGGATTGCGTCGATTTGAAAAATCATGTCGCACAAGCCCTGAAGGATTCGAATGAAAAACCGCGTCAAAGAGGGGCGTGCGCCCGTACGTTGGAGATTTGTCCTGCATTTATTGAGGGTGTAGTAGAGATCAATCACCAGGAGGGAATCAATCATGGGTGTTTTCGGCGGCTACACGCGCTGGGCTGTTGTATTTCTCATTATCTTCGTGCTGTTCTTCTTGCTTGTGCCGGGGTACACGACACAGTGCACGACAGTTCCGGTCTATTGATCAAGATGAGAGAGGGTGCCACAGTCGCACCCCCTCTTTCCTTTTGCAAAATCGTCGCATCGATTGTGAAGACTATGATTTCACAGCATGTAGAGATACAATGAGAGGTGAAGATACTTAGAGGTGGGGGATGATCGAGCGTGGGTTTTGCATCGTATCTTTATCAACGGCCCGACATGGAAGAAACAAAACACCTGTTTGAGGAACGCCTTGAGATGTTTAAAGCGAGTGAAAGCGCTACAGAGGCGCGTGAAGCAATCCTTGCCTTGAATGCGATTCGCAATGCGTTTGACTCGATGGCTAATCTTGTATACATACGCCACAGCACAGATACGAACAGCCAGTTTTATCGCGATGAACAGCATTTTTTTGACGAATTCGGTCCTGTGATGCAGTCGCTTACGACCGCCTTTTACGATGCGCTTCTCGAATCGCCGCATCGTGCAGAGCTTGAGAATATGCTTGGCAGGCGTGTGTTTTTGCTCGCTGACCTTCAACGCAAAACATTTTCGCCAGAGGTTCTTTTGGATCTGCAAAAAGAGAATGAATTGACAACGAAGTATCAGGAGATCGTGGCGTCTGCAAAGATATCATTTGATGGCAAGGAATTAAACCTTGCGCAGTTTGGGCCTTACACGGAGTCTCCGGATCGAGAACTGCGCAAAGCGGCGAGTGAAGCGCGCTTTTCGTTTATGGCCGAACATGAAGAGGAGTTTGACTCTATCTTTGATCAACTCGTAAAACTGCGGCACGGAATGGCTGTGAAACTTGGATTTCCAAGCTTTACAGAGCTGTCGTATGCGCGATTGAATCGCACAGACTATTCTCAGGAGGATGTAAAACGGTTTCGCGATCAGGTCTATCGCGAGATTGTACCCATTGTAGAAGAACTTACGAAACGGAAAATGAATCGCCTTCATCTTGATAAATTGTACTACTACGATGGAGCATTTTCTTTTGCAACGGGAAATCCAACGCCAAAAGGAACGCCAGAGGAATTGGTGGCACACGCGAAACGGATGTATGCGGAACAGTCTGATGTGACGAAAGCCTTTTTTGATTTCATGATCGACAATGAATTGATGGATCTTGTGACGGGTCCTGGTAAAGCGGCGGGGGGGTATTGCACGTATATTCCGCAATATGGAGCACCGTTTATTTTTGCGAATTTCAACGGCACCTCTGGAGATGTCGACGTTTTGACGCATGAAGCGGGACATGCCCTTCAGGTTTTTTTAAGTCGCGATCAGGTGATGCCTGAGTACTACTGGCCATCGTATGAGGCTGCGGAGATTTTTTCGATGAGCATGGAGTTTTTTGCCTGGCCTTGGATGGATCTGTTCTTCAAGGAAGACACAGATAAATACAAGTTTGACCATTTGAGCGGGGCGCTCTCTTTTCTGCCATACGGTGTCGCGGTTGATGAGTTTCAACACTGGATCTACGCAAATATTGACGCGACGCCTGCAATGCGCAAGGCGATGTGGCGGACGATTGAAAAGAAATACTTGCCATCGCGCGACTATGCGGGAAATGCGTATTTGGAGCAAGGCGGATTCTGGCATATCCAGTCGCATATTTTTGGCACACCGTTTTACTACATTGACTATACACTGGCGCAAGTGTGTGCGTTTCAGTATTGGCAGCGTTCACTTGAAGATCGGGATACTGCGTTTGCAGATTATCTCGCGATTGCGCGCAAAGGTGGGAGCGTGTCATTCACTGAATTGGTGCGCGACGGAAAACTTAAGTCGCCTTTTGCGCCGAATTGTCTTGAAGAGGTGTCAGGAGCTGTGCGCGCGTGGCTCGACAGGATGGATGACTCTGCATTTTGAGCGAAGTGACTCTGTGTTGAGCGTGCAGGGAGACAGGAGGTTGCGCGTTTCGTGATGGATCTAAAGAAGATTGCCGCACATCTTGACCCGATGTGCGGCACCCCCGTTTTTTTGCATATGGAGGTTAACCCAGGCGCTTATATCCGTAACGCCATGGTCACGCTTGAACGCTATCACGTGCGGGGACAGGGCGTATATCGCATCTATTTGCAGTTTGCAGATCAGCAGGGAATTCTTCACATGGATGATGTGACGGAGGCGCGCGTGGAGGATGGCCGTGTTCTCTTTGTGGGGTATGACGAGATGGAGCGGATCGCGCGTACACTTGTCATCAGTTCACAACCACTTTCTATGGGACGAAACGGTGAGAAGGGGGATGCGTGATGCGGGAGAGAGTCATCGCAGTTCTTGCCCACCCAGATGATGAGACATTTATCTGTGGCGGGATTCTCGCGCGTTATGCGGCGCATGGCGCCGATGTCACGCTCGTGTGCGCGACGCTTGGCGAGATGGGGCGGCGCATGGGAATTCCGCCCGTTGGGGATCGTGAGTCAATTGGGTTGATCCGCGAACGCGAGTTGGAGGAAGCGGCGAACGCTCTCAATCTATCGCGCATTCGGCTGCTCGGGTATCGCGACAAAACACTCGAGATCATCTCCCGCGACAAACTGGTCTCTGAGCTTGTGGCATTTTTTGAAGAGATCAAGCCGACGGTCGTCCTCACGTTTCATCCTGAGCGCGGTGGACATCCGGATCACTGCGCGATTGGCGAGGCGGCGACAATCGCCGCAAAGCACTACGATCAACAAAAGGAGTCATTTGAGTTCTATTACATCACATTTGCAAGCGGGGGAAAACAGCAGGAAACGTTTCGCGATATGAAGCTGACCTACGAAACGCATGACATCAGCGCTTACCTGCAGCAAAAACTGGCAGCGTTTCGCGCGCATCGGACGCAGTCAGGTCTTCATCGCGCATTGTGGGGCTCGGCAAAGCAGGCGAAACAATCCCTGTCTGCGAAAGAGTTTGTTTGGCGCGTGACGTTTTTGCCTCACTCGAAAGTTTGAGTGGCGAGTCTTTTGGGCACGATGTGGGGTCGGCTTTTGTCGATCCTCTTTTTGCAAAGACAACAGTACGCAACAGGAAAAAGGTGACGCTTGATGCGACGAGCATGGCGAACCCTTTGCCGATGTTCGTTGCGAAAAGCGGTTTAAAGCCCATCTGCAGGGCGATTGAAGTCATGCGATTGAGGACCAGGTCGTTGAGTGCGATGTTTAAAAGCGCCTGCAAAAAGAACAGAACGCGCTGTCGCATGTGACCCGTGGCCTCGCGTCGAAACGTGATTCTCGTGTTAAAGAGGTAGCTGTTTACGATCGCCGCGATGACACTCAACGTATTGTCAAGCGTGAGTGTCCAGCCGCGCGCGTGTGGAGATAGCAACAAGAGTCCATTGAGGACTGCGATATCGACAAAGACACTCGAAACACCCACCAAGAGGAAGTTCGCATACTGGTTTGTCAATCGGCGCATACTGGCTTCCCCCCCACGCGGCGCTCTGGTTGAGCACGCTTCCATTTTGCGAGCCGAATCGCTGCGTCATATGTGCGAATCAGTTCATCTGTGGCTCTGTCCCAGTTCCAGTGCCGTGCCCGCAAAACGCCATACTCCGCCATTTCAGCGAGTCGCTTGTCGTCCTTTGAAAGCGCGCGCACCTGTGCGATAAACGAGGAAGGTTCCGCGCCATCAAACCACGCTCCGTTTTGTTCCCCTCCCAGCAGTTCCAGTGTCGGCTCGCTCTTTGTGGCAAGTACCGGAAGGCCACTTGCCATCGCCTCCATCACGACAAGTCCAAGCGTCTCTGTGACTGACGGAAACACGAACAGGTCTGCGCTGGCATACGCCTGCGCCAGATCGCGGCCGTAAAGCGCACCAGTAAACGTCACATTCTCAGATGCATAAGCCATGCTTAATTCAGCGCGCGCGGGGCCGTCACCAACCAGAAGCAAATGCGCCTCCGGTAGGTGTTTCATCGGCTCAAGGATGGCGCGCAGATCTTTTTCGTGGGCGATTCGTCCGACATAAAGCAGCGTGAAACGCTCATCGCGAAGTGGCCAAGCCCGTTTTTTCTCAGGCGTCTCCTGTGGCTGAAACGCAGTGTGGTCGAGCCCACGTGGCCAGAATCGCATCCGCCGAAAACCGTGTTCGCTCAGTTCGCGCACCATCGCGTGCGATGTCGCGAGTGAGATGTCTGCGAGATTGTGCAAATTGCGTAGATAAAACCAACTGACAGGTCCAAGAATCGGTACGTTGTAGCGCTTGGCATAGACGGCGAGGTGTGTGTGATAGGATGCAACCAGCGGGATGTGATAACGCTTGGCGATAAGCACTGCGCCCATGCCAAGCACAATCGGGCCGACCGCATGGATCACATCGGGTTTTGCGTCGAGCAGGGGCCTTACGAGTGCGGGAAAGGGCCATGAGAATCGCTTTTCAGGATAAAAAGGGTACGGAAACCCGGGCAAACTCGTGACTTCTACACCGGCAAACATCGCCACACTTCCAGACGGAGCAAACACACGCACATCATGCCCTTTTTGCGTGAGGCTTTGTATGGTGTGCGTGAGACGTGTTACGATTCCGTCTGTAGCTGGGAGAAACGTTTCTGTCACGAGCGCGATTCTCATCGGGATGCCCTCCTCAAAACGTTGCGACACCCGCTCGTCTGCGAGTCAATCTCGCGTTAACGCCACGTGATGGTCGGCAATAATGCACTAGCGCGAATTCGGTCTTGATGGCGATATGCCTCTTGTAACATTTCTGTAATCATTGTATCCGATAACAGGTGTGGTTCCAAGCCCAAATCAAGCAATTTTGTATGTTTTGCATGATAATAGTGCGACTGCTTTTCTACGCGCGGGTTTTCGAGGTGCGCAATTTTCGTGTTAAATCCGAGGGATTGCGCGACAGCCTCGACCCGCTTTGCCAATTCGAGCACGGAAAACTGTTCTGTAAATTGGTTGAACACGCGAAATTCACCCTGATCCGCCGGGTGCAGCGCGGCGAGTTCAATACAGCGGACCGTGTCGCGAATCTCTAGAAACCCGCGTGTTTGGCCTCCTTCTCCGTAGACTGTAAGGTCGTGGCCAATCACCGCTTGGGCGCAAAAGCGATTCAACACAGTGCCAAACACATGGTCGTAGTCGAGGCGATTGACGAAAAGCGGATTTTGTCTCGTCTCATCCGTCTGGTAACCGTACACGACACCCTGGTTCAGGTCTGTGGCGCGCAGCCCCCACGCTTTACAGGCGAACATGATGTTGTGGCTGTCGTGTACCTTGCTCAGGTGATACATTGAAAATGGCTGTTTAGGATAAGGCAGTACGTCAGAGCGGCCGTTGTGTTCGACTCGCAAGTACCCTTCTTCAATATCGATGTTTGGTGTCCCATACTCACCCATGGTGCCCAATTTAATCAAATGCGCATCAGGGCAAACCGCTTTGATGCCGTAGAGCAGATTCAGTGTGCCGACAACATTGTTCACTTGAGTGTAGACGGCGTGTTCGCGATCCATCATCGAATACGGCGCGGAACGCTGTTCTGCAAAATGAACAATCGCATCAGGTTGAAAGGAGCGCAGTGCTTGTTCGACCACATCGTAGTCCTGAAGATCTCCGATCAGCGTGTCGATCGCCCAAGGCGTTGTCTCGCGAACGCTGCGTACGCGCTCCTCAAGGCTTGCAATCGGAGTGAGCGATTGTGTGTTCAATTCCTCGTCGTAGGTGCGTCGAACGAGATTGTCCACAATTAAAATTTCGTGCCCGCGCGCAGCGAGATGCAGACTTGTGGGCCAGCCGCAAAAGCCGTCGCCGCCTGCGATCATGATTTTCACAGTGCCACCTCGTTTTTAAAGTAACCGATTAGAATTAAAAAACGCTTAAGATTTTGTGCATCCAAGGTACTATTGTACTTCAAACACGGGATGGGATGCGACCCGGTTTTGTAAATGCTGGTCAATCCATGCCGGGAACATAGAATCTGGTTCTTAATAAGGCTATAATGACGTAGTGCCTTTTTGATTATGGACATGGGCGTTGATCTCTCAACCGGATAGGTGACATGTCGTCTGGAGGAAGATATGGGAGTTACAATGGAGCAACTGGTTTCTCTTGCAAAGCATCGGGGATTTATATTCCCGGGTTCTGATATTTATGGTGGTCTTGCCAACACGTGGGACTACGGTCCACTCGGTTCTCTTTTAAAAGGAAATATAAAACGCGCGTGGCAGTATTACTTTATTCAGAAAAACCCGTATAACGTGTTGATTGACGCGGCGATTCTCATGAATCGACAGGTTTGGGTGGCGTCAGGTCACGTGGGCAATTTTAACGATCCGATGATCGATTGCCGCACATGCAAAGCGCGGCATCGCGCAGATAAGTTGATCGAAGACGAACTGGCAAAGCGCGGCGAGGATCGCTTGGTGGATGGACTCCCGTTTGTCGAAATGGAAGCGCTGATCAAGGAGTACGGGATTCGTTGCAAGGACTGTGGTGCGCAGGATTTTACGCCGATTCGCCAGTTCAATATGATGTTCAAAACGCACCAGGGTGTCACGGATGACTCTAGCAGTGAAATTTATTTGCGACCAGAGACTGCGCAGGGCATTTTCGTGAACATGAAACATGTTCAGCGCACCATGCGCAAAAAACTTCCGTTTGGCATAGGACAGATCGGGAAGAGTTTTCGCAATGAGATCACACCTGGCAACTTTACGTTTCGAACGCGCGAGTTTGAGCAGATGGAACTGGAGTTTTTCTGTGAGCCGGGAACGGATGAACAGTGGTTTATGCACTGGCGCAACTACTGTTATCAATTTGTGGAGGCTTTAGGCATTTCTAAAGAAAATATTCGCTTTCGTGACCATCAAAAAGAACAACTCTCTCACTACAGCAAGGCGACGACAGATATTGAGTATCGGTACCCGTTTGGCTTTGGGGAACTTCTTGGCGTGGCGAATCGCACAGATTACGACCTTCGCCAGCACGAGACGTTTTCACATGAGGATTTCACGGTGCGTGAAGAGGGTAAAGAGCCTTTCATACCGTATTGTATCGAACCATCAATCGGCGCAGACCGTTTAACACTCGCTGTTTTGCTTGACGCGTATGAAGAACAAACGCTCGAAGACGGCGATGTGCGCACGGTTCTTCATTTTCATCCAGCGCTTGCACCATATCAGGCTGCGGTCTTTCCGCTCTCGAAGAAATTGGGGGAGCAGGCTCAGACAATTTTTAACAACCTCTCTGCCGAATTTATGGTGGACTATGACGACTCAGGCTCTATCGGGAAACGCTATCGCCGACATGACGAGATCGGAACGCCGTTTTGTGTGACAGTTGACTTTCAAACGGAAGAAGACGGGTGTGTCACCATCCGCGATCGGGATACGATGACCCAAGAGCGGATACCTGTCGATGGACTATCTACGTGGCTTCGCACAAAAACGGCTTTCACGCCGCTGAATTGAGGAGAGAGCGTTTGCGGGTGAAGTGCAATAAGAATGCGCTTCACCTGGAAGGGGGGAGATATTATGCTTCTTGACGCCTACATTGCGCTGATCATCGCGTCGGCGATTGGTGCCATTCTTTTTGTCGGTTATACCTTTCGCGTAAAAATTGCCTATCCAATTCGCATCGTTCAACTGCATGTCCTGACAACGCTTGTCGCGATGGCGCTTTTCACCATTGCGACGTGGGACAAGATTGCGCTTAGCGGATATTTTGCGCATGCCACGTTTGGACTCTGGTTTCTTATCAGTTCATACCTTATCGGATTGATCACGCTCATTTTAGGATTTGCGTTTTATTGGCAGTTTGACGCAAAGTTTCGCGTTTTGCGTTTGCGCTTTATTGCGATTCATCTCACACTTGCCGGGATCAGTTTTATCTTCTTTACGTCAGCCGTCATTCTCTATCAATTTCCAGTACACATTGAGACAAACAGAGTGATTGGTTCGCGCAGTGGGGCGTGGTACATTCTTCATCGCAACGAAGTGTTGCGGCAGAAGTATGATTTGGCGCATCAAAAAGGATGAGTTTGCGGGCAGGGATGAAAGCTGCCTGCTCCTGCCCGCGCAGCCTGTGCGTCACGCTTTGCTCCAATCTACGGTTGACGGTTGGTTACAACTCGTCATAGAGCGCTTCTTTAAAGTCGTTCAGGCTCTGTTCGCGGTTCATATTTTGCGCCTCAAGATCGGCGCGGACGTCACTTGAGAGAGGTTGTGTTGCCAGAACTTCCTCTGTGCGTTTGTAATTCTCTTGCGTATTGTGAATGTGCTTGCGAAGATCTTCTGTAGCTTGATTGGGCTTGCGATTGGTTGGCATCCTAAGACCCCCTCATCCATACCGTGATGGTTGCACTTTTAACATGCGTCATGGCATACGGAGTTATCCGCGCGAAAAAATGGAGGGGTGAGCATGTGGTGCGTCCGTGAATCATTTACAAAACTCGTCTATCCGTTTCTTCTGTCATCAGCGACAGAGAGTGGATTTTTGGAGATTTGTGATGCGATCAATCGCACGGAGGCAGAGACGGAGTCTCCGTTTTGGCGTGAAGTGGCGATTCGCGATGAAGAGCTTGACAATGTCATTCCCTACGTGAAGCGATATGTCAAAAGGCCGGAGAATCAGCGCCGTTTTTCCGTGCGTGAAGCGTGGATGACATCGCTTCAGACGATGCGCACATCGCGCATGAAAGAGGACGATCCGGCCTTTCGCTTTCGCGCCATTGATCTGCACGTCTTTTTTAATGGTGTCGGATTCCTCGTCTTTGAGATCGAGCCGGTGTACAATGACACGCTTTTGACGATCGATTGGGTGCAAAACGTCAATGCAGATCTTGCCTCGCTCACGCGCGGACGTCCGATAGAGCGCGTATGCGAGACACTCGATCTGCAAGGAGATTCTCTTAACGACCCGTATGTCGGTTCGATTTATGTTCCGCGAACGTTTACGATGCGCACGCTCGTAAGCCGCCTGCTCGAACCGCTGATCGGCGCGTGCAGGGATGTCAAAATTGATCCGATGGTCGATACGTTTCTTCTCGCGTATGGAGCAGTGCAATTGACGCTTGAAGCCGATGTTCCTGACCCTGACGCTGCTTTTCAAAATTTTGCCGCACAACATCTGACTGTTTTGCGAAAAACACTTTCTGCGCAAAACAGCAGCCACTTTGCACAGCAGATTTTTGGCGACCCGGAGCACAATTACATGCCCTATCACAATGTGATCCACACACAATCTCTCGAAGGTGGATTTGTCATCGCGTACGACAACGGGGCGAGTCACTTTCAAGGGCGCCCCTCGGCGGCGATGGCATCCTTTCGCAGGCATTATTTCCTGATGATGCTGCTCGCGCTTCATCAGCGGATGAGCATATTGCGCTATGCGACAGGTGCTGCTGACGCAGCACTCTTGTCAGAACGCGCACAAAAGTTGCGGGCGCTGCGCGAACAGATTTACGATTTTACTTCACGCTGCTACTTTTCCCAGGCATCCATCAGTGAAGAGCGCGACCAACTCTACAGGCGCTGGCAGCGGGCGTTTAACATCTCCCAGATGTACGATGAATTGATTGAGGAAATTCACGACATTGATGATTATCTTGCAGGGGTTGAGCGTGAGCGGGAACTGGCGACAAAAGAGCAAGTATTGCGGCAAGATGCGCAACGAACGAAACTCGTTACCTATGTCAGTTTTATTTTGCTGCCAGTCTCCATCATGGTCAATCTCATTCAGGCGATCCCTGTGATACAGATATGGTGGATGCACGGATTTCAATCTTTTCGCATGGGCGCGCTCTTTGCACTATCGTTTGTCTTGTTGATCTTTATCGTCATTTTGCTGATCTCTCGCTTTGCACGAAACCATCAAGAAAGAAGGTGACGTTGTGGGAAGCCATGAACAGTCGCCCCCTTCAATGAAACGCACCGTTTTTGCGGTGGCGATCACACTTTTGTTCTGGTCGTCTGCATTCACGGGGATCCGCATTGGCCTGGAAGGTGGTTACGGCGCAGGTGGTCTTGTACTTTTAAGGTTCCTGTCTGCCTCTCTCGTCTTTGCTTTATATGCGCTTGTAAAAGGTGTGCCCATTCCTTCAAAAAAGGACACGCTACAACTCGCGTTGCTTGGAATTTCCGGCATCTCGATCTATCACATTGCGCTCACCTTTGGTGAAGAGTGGGTCAGTGCTGGGACCGCAAGTCTGATCATCGCGGCTGCACCCATTTTTACAGCGCTTGTCTCGCTGGTGGCGCTGCGCGAACGCCTGAATGCGCTTGGTTGGGGAGGGCTCGCGCTTGGTTTTATCGGTGTTGCGATCATCACGCTGGGGCCTCAGTCATCTTCGCACTACCTGCGTGGTGCGCTGCTTATCCTCCTTTCTGCCGTGTCTACTGCGTTTTATTTTGTCTATCAAAAACCACTTCTAAAGCGGTATGGCGCAATCGCTGTGACGGCATACGTGACATGGTTTGGCACGGTGCCGATGCTGTGGTTTACAAAAGGGCTTTTTCTGCAAATGCCGCACGCGAGTGTCGCGGCGACGATCGCGGTGATCTACATTGGGGTCTTTCCAGCGGCGATCGCTTATGTGGCTTGGGCAGTGGCGCTCTCGGGAGGCCGCGCGTCAGGAGTCTCTTCTGCACTCTACCTCAATCCCATTCTCGCCATGATCGTTGCGTGGTTTTTGCTTCACGAGGTGCCAAAGTGGCAGGCCGTTTTAGGGGGAGCAGTGGCGATTCTCGGGGTGATTGTCGTAAATCGCTCAAATACGCTTTCACAAAGGCGCAGGCAACGTGTAACGCAAGTGACGGATGAGGAAAGAAATTCGGCGCCGCTTTCTTCTTGAATGGGATTGTCAGCATGCGGTGCGTAGGGTATACTTGCCATAATTCATGAGAGTGCTTGCGATGATGGGCACGAGTAGTCTGGAAGAACGAACAGAGAGCGGGACGCAAGGGTGCGAGTCCTGACCGAGCTCACCAGATGAAAATCCGCCTGGAGCTGTCGCGTGAACCTTTACGAAGTAGCGCGCCCGGAACCCTACCGTTATATGGGCGAGGATGTGATCAAAGATTCAGATCACCCGGTGGTAGAGCGAAGAAGTCTTTCGTCCGGTATGGATGAAGGGCTATTTGTGTTTTTTAAAAAGATATGGACTTCGGTTCAAAAGAGAGAACATAGGGAGAAGGAGTGGGGAAATGAACCGTGTGTACGTCTACGACACAACTCTGCGCGACGGCGCCCAGACAGAAGGTGTGAGTTTTTCTGTCGCCGACAAACTTGACGTGGTTGCGCGGCTCGATCAGTTGGGCGTCGATTATATCGAGGGCGGGTGGCCCGGATCAAACGCCAAGGACCTCGAGTTTTTTTATCGCCTTAAATCGCTGCCCCTTCGCCACAGTCGAGTTGTCGCTTTTACGAGCACACGACGCAAGGGTCAGAAAATCGAGCAGGATGAACCCATGAAAATGGTGCTTGGAACCGATTTGGCACATTGTGCCGTGGTCGGGAAAACGTGGGATTTCCACGTTGAGAAGGCGCTGCAAACGGACCTTCAAGAAAATCTGGCGATGATTCGTGACACGGTGAAATTTCTGAAGGATCGAGATATTGAAGTTTTATTTGACGCAGAACATTTTTTTGACGGTTATCAGCATAATTCTGCCTATGCGCTGGAGGCGCTCTATACAGCAAAGAATGCTGGCGCGGATTGGTTGATCCTGTGCGACACGAATGGTGGATCGCTGCCGAGTGAGGTTGCCCGCGCAGTGGCGGATGTTCGGACAAACGGGTTGGGACCTGTGGGAATTCACGCGCACAATGATGGAGGACTGGCGATTGCAAACACCCTTTTCGCGGTCGATGCCGGCGCGACGCAAGTTCAGGTTACGGTGAATGGGCTCGGGGAGCGGTGCGGAAACGCCGATTTGTGCTCCGTGGTGCCTAATCTGATCCACAAAATGAAGCGTGATTGCGCCATGGGGGAGCGATTGCGTGAATTGAAATCTGTCTCCGAACACCTCTACACATTGACGGGGATCAAACCGGACGCACATCAACCGTACGTTGGACGGAGCGCGTTTGCGCATAAAGCGGGCATTCATGTAAGTGCAGTTATGCGCGATCCCAAGCTTTATGAGCACCTTGCGCCGGATGCGGTCGGAAATGAACGGCGTGTTCTCGTTTCCGAGTTGTCTGGGGCGAGCAATATCGCGTTTTATCTGGAGAGCAGAGGAATTCAGGCGACGTCTGCACAAATTCAGGAAATTTTGCGCCAGGTGAAATCGGCTGAACAGATGGGTTATGTTTTGGAGCAGGCGCCAGAGACGCTGGAATGGATCGTGTCGCGCGCGCTTGCCTTAGGCAAGGGGAAGACCTTTTTTCACGCAAGCGCGCAGTGTCACAGCGTGGAACAGGGCATCGAATGCCACTGGCAGTGGCTTCGTGATGAAGGTGATCATCAGATGAAACCGAGTGTCGGCGTTGGGCGGACGGAGACGGAGGCGCTTTTTAATGCGGCCGGGTTTGGGGCACAGGGCGCCACGCTGATCAGTGCGATCACGACGGAGATTATCCATAGTGATCAAAGCGCGCGCTGCCGAGTCCGTGTGGAGTTTGAAGCGCTAGAACGGTATGGCTGCGTCATGGGAATCGGGTATGATTCGCTCTCGGCGAGTGTGGATGCACTTACGCAAATGGCCGAACTCCTGCAATTTCGGCAGGTGCAGAAAACGACAGAAACGGCGGTTTGACAGCGTTTCGGGAAGCGATTGTGTACGCATTGTAAAAAAGCTTGGCCTCGTGCGGTTGACGCAAGGGGCCAAGCTTTTTGCATGCTGCTTTGGATCGGGGCGTGGGCCTGTTATGCTTTTGTGAAACTAGCGTCTTCAAAGGGGTGAGCAACCCAGCCGGCGGGATCGATAAAAAGACGGACAGCGACGACTGCGCGCTCATCTGTCAGCGTAAAGAAGTGCGGGTTGTACTCGGGAACAGAAATCACGTCACCTGCGCGGAGGTTTACGTCAAAATAGCCAACGTCCGCACTGCCTTTGATGATAAAAATACCGCTGCCAGCGACGATGGCGCGCACCTCGTCTTCGGTGTGTGTGTGAACCTGCTCAAACTTTTTTAGCAGTTCGTCAAGGCTCGGCGTTTGACTGGAGAGGGCGATTACATCCCACTTTACATACCCACGCTCCTTGGCAAGCTTCTCAATCTGCGGTGTGAGTGCTGACAGAATTTTCTCTTTGTCAGAGTCGCTCAATAGGAAGGAGTTCGACTGTTCAGGTGTGAGGGAGGAGAGATCCCAGTGTTCATAATAGACGCCCTGACTCGATAAAAATGCTCGCACTTCCTCTTCTTCGGTGATCCACGCATCGGTATTTCGCAAACGGATCGTTGCCATCCTGTCACTCCTTCAGAAATACGTATTCACGCACGGAAAATGGCGTGCCTGTCGTCCATCTCGCCTTTGATGATGACGATCATTGTGATTGTCCTATTTTAGGAGAGTTGAAAGGCTTTGTCTATGTCTTTGGCGTGCGGTTTGACACGTTGCTTTGCCGATCGGTATAGTGTTCAAAGGTTTTAGAAAAGGACGGATAGGCGTGACGGAACCGATGAATGATGTGATTGCTCGCTATGCGCTGACGGATCGCGCGGAAAACTTATCTGCGCGGGCGGAAGGGATTGCAGTCGGTCTCACGGTAGGTTCGTGGACGGATCTGCCGCGCGCGACGCAGGAGCGTGTCGAGCCTTTTCGCGGACGAATTGAAGAGATTCGCACAGTGGAGGCAATCGATGGGCACCGCGTGCGCGCAGAGATTGCGATTCGCTATCCGATGATCAATTTGACGGATCAGATTGCGGCGCTCTTGACGACCGTGTTTGGAAAGTTGTCGATGGACGGCGAGATTCGCCTTGTTGATCTCACGCTGCCAAGCGCTTATCTGGCGCAGTTTCAAGGCGCGAAATTTGGTGTTCGCGGGTTGCGCGATCGGCTGTCTGTTTATGATCGACCGCTTGTGATGAGCATTTTTAAGACATGCGTCGGACAGACTCTTGACGAATTGGGGATGCACTTTCGCGAACAGGCGCTGGGTGGCGTTGATTTGATCAAGGATGATGAGATCTTTTTTCACGAGGCGGTGCCGCCTTATGTGCGCGTCAAGCGCTATCGTGAAGAAGGTTTGCGCATCGAGCAAGAGACGGGGCGGCGACCGCGCTATGCAGTCAATTTGACGGGTCCAGTTTTTGAACTCAAGGAACGCGCCAAGCGACTGCAAGAGGCAGGTGCAGATCTCTTTTTGTTTAATGTGTTTACATATGGACTTGATGTGATGCGTGAACTCACGTCAGACCGTGACATTCAAATTCCGTTTATGGCGCATCCGGCGTTTGCGGGCGCGCTCTATGCGAGTGAGCGTCACGGAATCGCCGCACATGTGCTGCTTGGGGATTTGTTGCGGATGGCGGGGGCCGACATCGCTATTTTTCCTTCGCCCTTCGGGTCCGTCAAGCTTCATCGCAAGGAGAGTGCCGAGCTTATCGCGCGCCTGCGCGCGCCCGGTCCCTTCGCAAAAGTCATGCCAGCGCCATCCGCCGGGATACACCCAGGCATGGTTCCGCTGCTGATGGAAACCTACGGAAAAGACGTGATCGTCAATGCGGGCGGCGGAATTCATGGGCATCCGGCGGGTGCGACAGCCGGCGGCAAAGCGTTCTATCAGGCGATCGAGGCTGTGTTGCGCGGTGTTCCACTAAGCGAGGCGGCAGCGTCGCACGAAGAACTCAGCGACGCACTTGCGAAGTGGGGGGAAGTGCGTGGCTAATTCTTCGGGTCTCGCTGTTTACTGTGATTTTGACGGAACGATCGCGACAGAAGACATGATCACGGCGATCTTCACTTATGCGCTATCAGATAGGGCGCGTCCGATTTTTGAGCGTATCTTGAAGCGGGAGTGTTCGGTTCGCGATGGGGTCAGTCAGCTCTTCTCGATGATTCCCTCCACACGCTATCAAGAACTTGTCGCGTTCGCGCGTGAGCGCGTCAGGATTCGGCGGGGATTTGGCGAGTTTGTCTCATACTGCCAGGAGAAGCAGATTCCTCTTCGCGTGGTGAGCGGCGGTTTCGATTTTTTTGTGAAGCCGGCACTTGCCTCTTTTGAAGGGATCACCGAAATCTATGTAAACTCCGTCGATTCGTCAGGACCTTTCTTGCACGCAGTTTGGCCGTATCCCTGCGACGAATCTTGTGCGGGTGATTGCGGTCTTTGCAAACCATCGATCAAACGACTGCACGCGCCTGATCGCGTGGTGGTCATCGGTGATGGTATCACAGATGTGCGCATCGCTGAGCAGGCGGATCTTGTGTTTGCGCGTGACACACTTTGGACGTATGGGGAGAAACATGGCCTTCCTTTTGTTTATTTCGAGGATTTTTTTGATGTCATCGCGACACTTCGTCGTGAAGAAAAGGGGTGAAGCGGGTGTCACTGACTGTCAAAGAGCTGGTTGAAGTCGCGCACCGTTTGGGGGCCTACGGCTATTTTCCGGCAACCAGCGGAAATTTGTCGATACGCGAGCCCGGTGATACGTTGCGCATGCGTGTCAGCGTCTCTGGCATCGACAAGGCGCGTCTTTCAGAAGCAGATCTGCTTTTTGTGGACGAAAATTTGATGCCTTATGAAAAGGATGCGCGCAAACCGTCTGCGGAGGCGATTGTCCACGTTCACCTTTATCAACAATCGGATGCGATGTGCATTCTTCACGTCCACACACTCTCAAACAATCTCATCGCGCAGCGCTACGAAGCGCGCGGCAGCGTCCCGCTCTTTGGCAACGAACTCCTAAAGGCGCTCGGCCACTGGGAAGATGACGCGCGAATCGAAGTGCCGATGGTTGAGAATTACAGTGATTTGAATAAGCTCGCAACCGCGGTTGCTGCCGCGTACAACCCGGAAGTCCCTGGGGTCATCGTGAAACAGCACGGAATCTACGTCGTAGGGCGAAGTGTAGCCGAGACGCTCCGCCATTTGGAGGCGTTTGAGTTTCTTTTCGCGCTTGCGCTTAAGCGCGATGTGCATAGTTGAATTGCCTTCTAAATGACAGCCTGTATCCTAACCGCTCCCTTTTGAAAGGTTATTTTAGGAGCGGAGTGAGTGAATCTTTTTGCAGGATATACAGGCGATGGAGTGCGCGCGTGCAGGCGACATAAAGCAGTTTGGCGTGAAGGGATGAGTTTGCGTCGTACGCGTTGGCGCTTGGGTTTAGAACAATGACTGCGTCAAATTCAAGCCCTTTGCTCATGTAGATGGGCATGAGATGGAGGCCGCCTTCATACCGCTCTGTTTTCTCCGACAACAGCGGCAGTGCATACGACGCTTCCTTTTGCAAGCGCTCCTGCATCGCGCTGCATGCGGCCATCGTCTTTTCAATCACGGCAATCTGTTTAAACCCTTCACTTTGTACGCGCCCAATCAGTTCGATCAGCAGCGCGACTTCCTGTGCCTCTGATGTCTTTAAAATCTCTGGCTCAGCGCCGTGGCGAAGTACTGGTTTGGCGAGCGGAATTCCCGGTGTTTGGTGATGGCGCAGCGCTCGATTGGCAAACGTGACAATCTCAACCGTCGAGCGGTAACTCTGTTCAAGTGTTTTATATGATGCGCGGTCAAGAAACACATCGCGCGTGACCTCATCCCAGGATGTCAGGCCTTTATAGGGGGAGATTGACTGGGAAATATCCCCAAAAATACTAAGCGTCGCGTTTGGGCTTAGTTTTGTCAAGACAAAGATCTGAAAGGCGCTGAGATCTTGCGCCTCGTCAACGATCATGTGCGCGAAACGTGTATCCGACGCAAACCCGTGAAACTGCCTCGTGAGAAAGAGAAGCGCCGCAGAATCCTCCCACTCCCAGGAGCTGTCAGAATCCGCGTAGCGAGTCAGCACGTAGCGTTTGGTCTGCTCATTGAGCTCTGTGTCATCAGACAGCGTGGCGAGCACCCGGCTGACATTGTTCTCGCTCATCAAAACCTTGCGATAGAGTGCATAAATGTCGATATTCTTGACGGTGCGCGCAAAGCGTTCGTAGCGCTCTTCAATTGCCGCCCTGATTTTGGCGCTCTGTTCAAGTGCGTCTGCATATTTGCCTTTCGTCAGGCGTTTGTCAAAGCGTGCGATCTCATCTTTGATGGCATCTTGCGCAAAGCGAGACAAACTGTCAAGCAGGCGCTTTCTGCGTTTTAGGTATGGCTCATAGCGATAGTCTTCAAAAAAGCGCCTGGCGATTTCCTCTTTTGTCATCTGGTGGCGAGGCGAGAGCACAAGATCCGCATCAGGCACCATCTGCTTTGCGACTTTTTCGACAACCCGCTCCAGGAGCTTCGCAAATGCCATGCTTCCGCGCAGGCGCGCCGCGAGTACAGTGACGCGCTGTTCTTCACATTTTCCGTTGTCGGTTTCTTCAAAAAAGAGCGCGCGTTTGCGCTCCTCACTCGCAAATTTCGTCTTTTTTGGGAGAAGGTGATGTGTTAAATCTTCCCATGTGAATTGTGTGACACCCTCTACACCAAGATCTGGCAACACGTTTGCGATGTAATCGAGAAACACGCGGTTTGGCGCGATCACCAGGAATTGGGTGTGTGCCGCATTGTTGCGTTTTTGATATGCGAGATAGGAGAGGCGGTGGAGCGCAATGGTGGTTTTTCCACTCCCTGCAACCCCTTGTACGACCATGTTCTCTCGCGCGTCTGCGCGAATGATGCGGTTTTGTTCAGCCTGGATCGTTTCTACGATATCCTGCAGCTTGTCACCGCTGCGCGCGCTTAATCGTTCAAGCAAAAGGCGATCGATAAGCGCTCCGTTTTCACTGTCGTAAAATGCTTCAAGCGAGCCGTCGCGAAATTCGAATTGCCGCTTTCTCTCAAGGTCAAACGTGAGTGGGTGTTTAGGATCCACTTCGACAGACACGTTCTCAAACGAGTCGTCGTAGTAGAGATTGGCAATCGGGCTGCGCCAGTCCAGTACGATGGGCTGCAGGGTTTCCCGCTCAAAGATGCCAAACCGTCCGATGTAGGCATCTTCTTTCACGGCGCGGCCGTGCTCTTTAAAAAAGATGCGGGCAAAATGAGGCTGCCTGTGGGACTTGATCAGTTCGCGTGACTGGTTTTGCAATATGGCGGCGAGAACGGTTTCGGTGTAATCATTGGATGGTCTGACATTTCCGCGCAGCGCCTCGGCATCACGTAGAATGTGCGCCCGGATCGCTTCGACATGTTCTTTTTCTTTCAGCAGTTCATCTTCGAGTTTCGTGCGCAGACACCTCAATCATCGTTAAATTCATCTTGCTCTTTCTTAAATTGCGAAACGACGCGTCTGAACAACGCATCTGGCTCGTCGTCTACCCAAATTACCCCGTCAACCAGCAGATAAGGTGTTTGCACACACAAATCGCAGTGGTCAAGGCATGGGTACTCAATCGCGTCATATGCATAAACCAAGTGTCCCAACGCCTCAAGTTCGGACGCTTTTTCAGAGACGGCATTGGCGGCACACCATTCGACAATCAAAGGAAAACGTCCTCCTTTTCAGCGATGTTGACACGATGTGGTCTTTTGCGAATCGTGCAAGGTCATGTTTTTTGAGTATAGCGCAATTGTGCGTCGTCTGCTTTGCAGGATTTTTGGCTGTGGATTCCGAATTGTACGACGATCGGTTTCGCCACAACGAGGAGGAATTTTAGAGATGAGTCTAAAGGATAACAAAAAAACTGCATTTCATGAAGAGGATTTTTATCGCTTCACATGGCTTTCAAATCCTCGCTTTTCGCCGGATGGAACACGGATTGGCGTTGGTCTTCGGCGCGTGAACGCCGCGCGCGACGGATATCGCGACAGTGTGGGAATTCTCGATGTGGCAAACCTGAACCTAACTGAGTACACGAGTGGTGAATTCAGCGATTCGTTTTGCGATCTCTCCTCTTCGCACATTCTCTTTCTCTCAGCCGATCGTGCGTCGCTTGGGGGGCAACTCTATGTGATGCCGCTTTTCGGTGGTGAGGCGAGACGCCTCGCGACGCTTTCAGGCGATGTAAAGACAGGCTGCTTTTCGCCGGACGGAACGCGGGTCGCGGCGCTTGTCGCGCGTGAAGGCGGCGATCCGCTTACGCGCGATGAGAATGAGAATGAGAAAGACAAGAAGAAAAAGGTGTTGAAGCCGTATGTGGTTGAAAAACTCCCGTATAAGCGCGACGGCAAAGGTCTTGTCGATCAAAAAAGGACGCAGGTGCTGATCCTCGATGCGCTGAGCGGGGATGTGCTGGCGCAGACGAATATGCCTCATGGTATCTCGTCCTACAGGTTTACGCCAGATGGCGCAGGGGTGTTGCTTGTCACACCGCTGACGGATGAACCGTATCGCCACGAGACGCGCGTCGTTTTGTGGGAGATTGCGACGGGGCGTGAATTCTTGGTATCGACTGGAAGCGAGTCCATTGAGCAGGCGAGTGTAGCGCCAGATGGATCTCACTGGGTGGGGATCGGCAGTACGTTTGAATTCTATGGCGCGACGCAACCCACACTCTACCGCGGTGCGTTGCAAGAAGAAGCCTGCGCGGCAGAGCGCTATGTCGACGAATCCTTTCTCTACGGTGTTCACGCGGTTGGGATGAGTGACATGCGCGGTCACGAGACACTGCCGGGACCACTTTTTATGGCGGATGGACAATGTGTCCTCGCGCCGGTCAGTCACGAGGGGCGCGTCTCGCTCGCCGTGTTTTCGCCAGACGGGAAATTTTCGTGGCGCATCAATGAACCGTGCGAAGTGTACGCGTATGCGTATCACGCAGGGACGGATACGGTGGCGTATTTAGCAACAGATGTGACACAACCGGGGGAGCTGTTTTTATCGGAGGCAGATGGCATCAAACAGGTCACGGATGTAAATCCTTGGCTTCGCGAGCGGATGATTGCCCCTGTGACCGACTCGTATCGCCCGGCGGATGACGGCGTACCTCTGCACACCTTTGTGATGGAGTCGGCAAGGGCTGACGCAATGGAAGTGAGTCGGGCAAGAGATGGAAAGACACCGGTCGTCCTGCAGATTCACGGAGGTCCGCACGCGATGTATTCGCACTCCTTTGTGTTTGAGTTTCAATTGCTCGCAGCCAAAGGTTATGCGGTGGTATATGGCAATCCGCGCGGCAGCTTCGGGTATGGACAGGCATTTGTCGAGCGCTGCATGGGAGATTACGGCGGTCGCGACTTCGCGGATCTCATGAACCTCCTTGATGCAACGCTTGAGGAACGCCCGGATTTGGACCGAGACGCGCTCGGCGTTACCGGTGGTTCGTATGGCGGCTTCATGACAAACTGGATCGTAGGTCACACGTCGCGCTTTCGCGCGGCCGTCACGCAGCGCTCCATCTCTAACTGGATCAGTTTTTATGGCGTGAGTGACATCGGTTATGAGTTCACGGAGCGCGAATTGCACTGGCGGCTGCGCGACACGCCGTTTACGGATATCGATCACTTGTGGAGAATGTCGCCGCTTCGCTACGCTTCAGACGTAAACACGCCCCTGCTGATCTTGCACGGGGAAAACGATCTGCGCTGTCCAATTGAACAGGGTGAGCAGTTGTATACAGCACTTGCCGCGCTTGGTAAAGAAGTGGCGTTTGTCCGCTTTCCAGGCGCGAATCACGATCTCTCGCGGACGGGTCACCCGGGACTTCGCGTCGCGCGGTATCAGCACATGGTGGAGTGGTTTCAAAGGCATCTCTCTTGAGGATGTCTTTGAATTTGACGGGCCTGTCGCACGCGTGGCGTGCGACAGGCTTTTTTGTTTGGCGAGATTCGCAAACTGGCATCGCGCCATGAAGTTTGTTATCTTAAGTAAGTGAGTTAAACACAGCGGCGTAACGGTGAGTGAAATTTGAAGGGCTGGCAGGAGGACGCAGATGGGACCGATCGATTTACAATCCGTACAAAAAGCGCTCGACGCGCGTGTCGGCAAGACGCAGTATGTACACTTGGAGACAACCAACGGCGCGTATGCGGCTCACCGCGAGGAAGGCGCCATGACCGTGTGTGCCTATATCCGCAATGGGAGAATCGAGTTTGAGCGCGGAACCATTGTGGGGGATGGGCCGTATCGCGTCGGTCTAAAGATGCAGATCGGTTGGGTTTATGCAGAAGGGTTGACCGATTACGAGGTGGATGAAAAAGGACGCCTGCTGATGGCGGGCTATGACAGTGAAGGGCGTCTGGCCATTGCGCTTGAACTGTCGGATGAACCGTTTGCGATGTAGCAGGGCGTGCGACCTGAAGACGGTGGCGTGCGACATGTTTTGATAGGAGAGGGGACCTTTATTCATGGAACGGCATGTTTTGGTCGTTTTTCCGCATCCTGATGATGAGACGTTTGGGACAGGCGGTACGATTGCGAAGTTCACAAAAGCCGGGGTTCCTGTCACCTACGCGTGCGGGACGCTCGGACAGATGGGAAGAAACATGGGGAAGCCCTTTTTCGCCACGCGCGAGACGCTGAGCGAGGTGCGTGAAAAAGAGCTGCGCGCCGCGTGTGAAGCGCTTGGGATCACGGACTTGCGCCTGCTTGGTTTGCGCGATAAGACGATTGAGTTTGAGGATCGCGAAGTGATCGCAGAGCAACTCCTCACGATTATCGAAGAGCTGAATCCTTCGCTGATTATCACGCACTATCCGGGTTATGCTGTTCACCCTGACCACAATGCGCTAGGCGCGGCCTGTGTGCGCGCAGTTGAGAAGATGCCTGTCGCCAAGCGGCCGGTGGTGTATGGTCACGCATTTTCCAGAAACCGCGAAGATCACATTGGAAGTCCTGATGTGATGATCGACATTCGCGAGGTGGCGGAGATAAAACTCGAGGCGGTGCGCGCGCATCGATCTCAATCTGAAAACGTGATCGCGCGCTTTGAAGAGGCGCTTAAGAACCCGGAAGCGGTGGCGCAGTTTGGGCCGAGCATGTTTACTGAAAGTTTCTATACGATGAGGTTTGCATGATTCGATTAACTGTCTTGAAGGGGGCTCTGCGTTTTTTGCGCAAGGCCCGCCTTTTTGTATGAACGCGTGAAGGGGGTCTGCGCCGTGCCGCAAAAACGCCTTGAAACATTGCTGGAGTCTCCGCTTTATCGCGATCGCCAGGATGCTCTTTTAACCGATTTATATCAACTCACGATGATGTATGGTTACTATAAAGCAGGCCGCCTTGACCAGGAGGTTGTCTTTGATCTGTTTTACCGCGTCAATCCGTGTGGCAATGGCTTTGTCGTTTTTGCTGGATTGGAACAGGCCGTGCTCTATCTCATGACACTGCGCTTTACAGAAGAAGAGATTGCGTATTTGCGACAAACGAATCTGTTTGATGAAGGATTTCTAGGGGAACTGGCCCAGTTTCGCTTTACGGGAACTGTTCACGCGGTGTCGGAGGGGACCGTCGTGTTTCCGTATGAACCGCTTTTACGAATTGAGGGGCGTTTGTTTGAACTTCAATTAATCGAATCGGCACTGCTTTGTTTTGTCAATCACCAATCCCTCATCGCGACGAAAGCAACGCGCATGAAACTGGCGGCGCAGACGATTCTCTTTGATGATGGTGGGGCAATCAGCGATTTTGGGCTGCGCCGCGCTCAGAATCGGGATGCGTCTATTTTTGGCGCGCGTGCGGCGTTTATCGGCGGATGTTCGAGCACGAGCAATGTCGCCGCGGGTTTTTATTTTGGAATTCCTGTCGCAGGCACGCAGGCGCACAGCTGGATCCAGAGTTTCCCCTCAGAACTGGAAGCATTTCGCGCCTATCGGGATGCGTATCCCGATCAGACGGTGCTTTTAGTCGACACGTATAACGTGTTGCGCTCAGGTGTTCCAAACGCCATCACGGTCGGTTTGGAACTGCGCAAAGAAGGTCGCGACTTGCTAGGAATACGGATTGATTCAGGAGACCTCGCCTACCTTTCAAAGGAAGCGCGCAAGCGTTTGGATGAGGCGGGTTTTACCGAGACGAAGATTATCGCGTCGGATGATCTTGACGAGGATACGATTCGCGATCTCATCCTGCAGGGTGCGGCAATTGACGCGTGGGGTGTGGGCACAGCCTTGATCACTGCGAAAGACTGCCCGGCGCTAGGCGGCGTCTATAAACTCTCGGCAGAAAAAGTCGACGCGCGCTACATTCCCAAAATCAAGGTTTCCGAGAATCCGCAAAAGGTGACCAATCCAGGAAAAAAGAAGTGGGTTCGGTTCTATGTGAATGAACGCGCAAATGCTGACCTGATCATGCTTGATGAGGAACCGGTGCCGGCAGGTGAGGCGGTGACGCTGTTTGATCCGATCCATACGTACAAACAAAAAACAATTACTCACTACCGAGTGCGCGAGATGCTGCAGCCGATCATTGTAAACGGTCAGATGGTGTATGAACTGCCTGAACTCATCGAGATACGCGCGTATGCGGAAAAAGAATTGCGCTCGATTCCGAGTGAAACCCTCCGTCTAAAAAATCCGCATGTTCACCATGTCGACCTGAGCCGTGAACTGTGGCAACTGAAGCAAAAGCTCGTGCAAAGTGCCCGTATGTGAATGAAAGCGCGCTGCGCGCGCCATAGGCTGCCCCCATCTTTAGCAGGGGGATAAAAGGATGGATCATGGCGCTGTTTTGTGCAGCGCCATTTGCTGTTTTACAAATTGGGTTACCATGGCGGAGAGGTTTTTTTCTACGATGTCGGCGGTTGTCTCATTCATGCCTTCTGTACAAACAGAGAGCGCAAGCGGTCGATTCGCGATCACAAAGAGCGCGGAGTCGTGAAATTGGTTCGGCCAATTCCCGAGAACGTGATAGAAAGAGGACACAGAACTGCCAGAGAGTCCCGACTGAAGCCGTCCGGCGGTTGGCACCTGAGCGAGATCTTGAAGAAGGGGCGCGAGCGCTGTTTTGTGCGCCTGAGCCATCGTGTAAAGTGTCACCATGTATTTTGTGAGATCGACCGGTGTCACTGTATAGGGAGGCGTCATCGGGGCGTCGCTGCCAAGGCCTTGTGAGAAGCGGCTGACTTGATCTGGCCCGAGCGCGCGCATCAGCATGTTAATCGCAACGACATCTCCGCGCACAACGGCGGCTTTGGCGAGTTGTGCATACGTGAATGACGTACCCAAGGGCATCCCGCCAATGTAACCTGGTCCCGCCTGAAGGTCGGCCGCCGTCAGGGCGACGGTGTCTGTCGGTTTCAAGAGTCCCTGCGCGATGTCGCTGTACAGAGTCATGGTTACGGGCAGCGCGAGTGTTTCAGCCGCACTATACGTCGCTGTTCCGTGAATGGCAACCGCAGCTCCGCTGTTGATATCGAGCAAAGAGACGCCGACTGTGCCGGGAACCGTATTTAAATAGGCCCGCATTTTTGTCGCAAGGCTGTTGTACTCTTGTTGTGAAAAAGGGATCGTCGCTGTTGAGGCGAGCATCATGGTCCAGTCAGCGCGAAGCGATTTTGCGACGGAGGGCGCGACATCTTTTGTTAGCACGAAGCCGCCCGCGCCAAGGATTGTCGCCGCGACGGCGACCGTAAAAAAACGCATGATGCGCAGGCGCCTTTTTTTCATTCGCTTTTTGTTGTGTTTCGTGACAGTCGCAGCCGTTTGTGCACGACCTTTTGACGGCTGTGCCGCAGATGACGTTTTTCGCGGAGAGGTTGCTTTTTTTTGTGGATTCTGCGCGACTTTTTTTGGCTGATCTGCGGCGCGCGACGAAGCGGCCAAACGTCTCATCTGACTGTTTTTTTCGAGCGCCGAGGTTGTCTTGCGCGTATTTTTTCTTTGGGTGTTCATGAACTACCCATCCTATCGGTTATCAACCTATCAATTAAAAGCAGTGGATCAAAGCGTGATCCCATTCCGGATAAAAGGGTGTAAAGGCTATCCATATCGCATTCGTGTGAGGTGTGGTAGGATACGAATATAGTACACAACGATTATAGCATGCCTTTGTTTCAGGAGGGAAGATTTAGCATGAATGACACGAGAATGATTGTTCCGATTCGCGATGTTAAAGTGCGCCGCGAAGTGTTGCTGCCAACGGGCCAGGAGACTTCGCGGCCTGGACGTATTCTGATTGTCGATGACGAGCGGGGAATTCAGGATTTTCTCTTGTTCGGATTGCGCGATGAAGGGTTTGACGTGGCGACTGCATCTGATGGAGAAGAGGCGCTTCAAGTACTTGAAATTTTTCGTCCGCACATTGTTCTCCTTGACATCATGCTGCCGGGGATGGACGGTTTTGAGGTGTGTCGGCTGATGAAGGAGCGCTCGCGCGTCTCGATCATCATGCTCACGGCAAAAGAAGAGGTGGACGATCGTGTGCGCGGTCTCAGTGCCGGCGCGGATGATTATGTAGTCAAACCGTTTGCGTTCGTTGAACTCAAGGCGCGAATTGAGGCGCGTTTGCGCGGGCAGTTTCCTGAGTTGACTTCGGTTCACCGCATTGGGAAATTTGAGATTGACAAGGTCCAGCGCCTGATTCGCTACGAAGGCCGCGCACTCGGGCTCTCGCGCACGGAGTTTAGCCTGCTTGAGCTCTTGCTTGAAAAACCGGGTGTCGCGCGCTCGCGCGAAGAGATCATGCAGCGCGTGTGGGGACAGGATTTTCACGGGGAAGACAACATTCTTGAGGTTTACATTCGCTACTTGAGGCACAAATTGAACGACACGAAGCGACAGCTCATTCGCACGGTCCGGGGTGTCGGCTATCGTGTGGAAGTTCAGTAAGGACAGATTTTTGACACCCCCGGCGCACACGATCAGGCGCTCGCTTTACTCGCGCTATGTGTGGGTCGTCGTCAGCATTCTTTTGATTATCGGGATCATCCAGGTGCAGACGCTGCGCAGCACGCTGATCATTGCGGGCGAGACAACGCTTGTGTTCAATTTGCGCGATGCGCTTTATCACGAGAAGATCACACCTGAGAATCTTCACATCATCGCGCCACAACTTCTTCACATGCTCAGTTCGCGCGCGGTGAATGTAGCTGTCTATGATTCCAATTTGAGGCTTGTCGGCAAGCAGATGGCGGCGTATGACCCAATGCCGCTGCAACCGATGACTCCGCAGATTGTCAGTCTCGTCTGGGGATCGGAAGACACGCCGTACGGGCGTTTCAAAAATTTGCGGATCATGCTGTCGCATGGAGCCATCCAGGTCTATGCGCCGCTTGGGACACGCGCACACCCGGCGGGGTATCTGCAAATCGCCTATCGAGATCAAATCTTGTATCCTTTTATTTGGCGTGGGATGGCGCTTTACTTTACGGCGAGTGTACTGCTTCTTATCTTTGCGGCAATCTCGCTTTTGCCTGTCGTCGAGTCGGCACTCGCGCCGCTCCATCGTCTGCTGGCGACGGCTTCCCGCATTCGCTCTGGCGCCGTCGAAGAGCGGCTTCCGGTGACTGGCACGCGCGAGACGGAACAGCTTGCTGTCATGATCAATGAGGGACTCGATCAACTGCAGGAGGCTGTTCGTCAGGAAAAAGAAAGCACCCAGCGCATGAAACGGTTTGTCTCATCTGCGTCACACGAATTGCGCACACCACTCACATCGCTCAAAGGTTTTAGCGAGGTACTTTTGCGCCGCCTTGACACGTATCGCGAGAACACGAGTGTGGCGCGTGAGATTGCGCTAAACGCTGCGCCGCGGAGATTGCGTCCAATGCTTGAAGAGGCGTTTGTCCGCGATGAACAGCTTGTTGAGCTCAGGCACGCCGTCGCCTCGATGCAAAATGAAACGGCGCGCCTGGAAGAACTCGTGAGAGACCTTTTGCAATTGGCTCGGCTCGATGAACATTTTAAGCTTAATCGAAGTGTGATCGATCTTGCCGCGTTTATTTCTGAACATCAAGCTCAGTATGAGATTCTCTCAAAAGGCCAAAAAATGTTCTTTCATCTTACACCGTGCAGTGTCTCGTGCGATCCGTCACTTCTTCAGCAAGTGATCTATAATTTGATCATGAATGCATTGCACTACACGAATGTCCAAACGGGTGAAATTCATGTCACTGTTTCACCGCGGGGCAAGGATGGCGCAATCCTGGAAGTGTCTGACAATGGCCCGGGGATTGACCCTGCACATCTTGAACGGATTTTTGATCGCTTTTTTCGGGCGTCAGAAGCGCGTGAGCGAAACCCTGGCGGCGCGGGACTTGGTCTCTCGATCTGCGCGGCGATCATTGCGGCGCATGAAGGTAAAATTTATGCACAGAGCACGCTTGGTGTTGGTACGACCATGACGGTTGAACTGTGAGGGATTTTTATGGATGTCATCAAAATTACACCGCGCGGCTACTGCTACGGCGTCGTTGACGCGATGACGATCGCCACACGGGCTGCCTCGCAACCAGAATTGCCGCGCCCAATCTATATTTTGGGAATGATCGTTCACAACCAGCACGTGGTAGACGCCTATGAGAAGCTCGGCGTCATCACGCTTGACGGCGCAAATCGCCTAGACATTCTTGAAAAAGTCGATCGCGGAACGGTGATTTTTACCGCACACGGTGTTTCAAATGCAGTGCGCGCGCGAGCCAAAGAAAAAGGGCTTCATGTGATTGATGCGACATGTCCGGATGTGACAAAGACGCATCGTTTGATTGAGGAGCGGGTCAAGGAAGGATATAAGGTTGTCTATATTGGCAAGCACGGGCATCCAGAGCCGGAAGGCGCTGTCGGAGTTGCTCCGGATCATGTGCGCGTCGTCGAATCGATCGCCGAAGTGGATGCGCTTCCAGCTGAATACGGAGTGAAGGACGGGGGGCGGAAGCTTCTTGTCACCAATCAGACGACGATGTCACAGTGGGATACGGAAGCGCTCGTTGAAGCGCTTGTCGCACGTTTTCCTGAGGCCGAAGTATGCAATGAGATTTGCGATGCGACGAGCATACGTCAAAACGCGGTGGCCGAGCAGGCGCGCCAGGCTGATCTGTGTATTGTCGTCGGTGATCCAAAAAGCAATAACAGCGCGCGCTTGGCACAGGTTGCGCGTGAAATCGCCGGCGTTCCAGCCTATCGCATTGCGAGTGTCCAGGAATTGGATCCGTCATGGCTCTGCGGCGTCAAAACGGTTGCTGTGACCTCAGGTGCGTCGACGCCAACCGCGATTACGCGTCAGGTTGTCGCTTATCTTGAAGATTATGATGAGCAGGATGTGTCAACGCATGCGCTTCCGGTCACTCTGCCGACAGATCGCGTCTTGCCGCAAGTAAGTTTCAAACCTGTCTCGCATGATGATTAGATAAAGAGTGACAAAAAGCAATTGGGAGTTTTTCTGGGAAAGGATCGATTTTATGGAAGAAATCATGCGCCAGGTGTTGCTCTCCCTGTCAAAAAACAAAAATGCCAATCAATTGGCGAAACAATTTGGGTTGCGGTTTGGAGCACAGCGTTTTGTCGCGGGGGAAACGATCGCCTCGGCCATCGCGCGGGTGCAGCAGTTGAATGCGTCGGGATTGCGAGTCACGCTCGATCATCTCGGCGAGTTTGTGATGGATAAAGCGGAGGCGGAGGCGTCTTGCGACCACTGTGTTGAAACGCTTTATGCGATGAATCGGGCTCAAGTGGATGCCAATCTGTCGATCAAGTTGACCCAGTTGGGACTCGATATTGACCCGGAGCTGTGTTTTGCCAATCTGCAACGGATTTTGACTGCCGCAAAAGAGGTAAACCGTTTTGTGCGTATCGATATGGAAGATCATACGCGTTGTGACATTACACTTGAATTGTTGCAAAGAGCACGCGAGCGTTTTGACAATGTGGGAACGGTGATGCAGTCCTATCTCTACCGTGCGGCGGATGATGTGGCGCGCCTCGCGGGGCAGGGAATTCCGCTGCGCATTGTAAAAGGGGCGTACAAAGAGCCGAAGGAGGTTGCTTTTCCTGAAAAGCGCGATGTTGATGAAAACTACAAACGTCTTGTGGAGCAGTCGCTGCGTCTCGGGAATCGCACAGCGATTGCGACACACGATGAGGCGCTGATCGAGTGGGCAAAGCGGTTTGTCGAGCAGGAAGGCATTTCTCGCGAGTTGTTCGAGTTTCAAATGCTTTACGGCATACGCACAAGCCTCGCGCACTCCCTTGTCGCAGAAGGGTACAGAATGCGTATCTACGTTCCCTTTGGAACGGACTGGTACGGTTATTTCATGCGTCGGCTCGCAGAGCGACCTGCAAACGTCGGATTTGTGCTGCGCGGCTTGATTCGCTCGTAGTGATTTATCACGTTTCACATCATAAATCAAGCGAAACGGTAATTTGTGCTATACTTTTCCTGAACGTAAAGGAAAGCCCTGCCATGTTCAGGGGGCGTGCGAATGTGCGATAGGGACAAGCTTGCCTATCGGATACCCCACTTCTTCTGTGGAGCCAAGCGGAAAGCCGTAGACAAACACGCCGTTGAATCGTTTTGGAACAAAGAGCACCGTTTCGTTTTCAATGCCGTATAGGATGCCGAGCTCAATGTCATTCGGATCGATTGCATAGGAACGTGTGAGAAAGTAGCGCGATTCTAAAACGCCGTATTCGCTGAGATTGCCTTCTTGATAGGCGAGTTCTCCGGCACGTTTCAACCGCTCCATTTCTTCGAGAAGTTCAGCGTGGCTCATCTCGCGAAGTGGTTTCGCCATGGTCAATCTCCTCTTACTGTGTTTTGACTATCGTACCACAATGTTAGGTGAAGGAAGGGTGGAATCATGCTTAAACAGAAACCTACGCTCTCGGATTGCCAAGCATTCCACAGATGGCTCGATTGCGAAAAGGGATTTTCGGATGATTTGCCAACCAATGTGATGCTGCTTGTCGAAGAAGTCGGAGAAGTTGCCAAAGAAGTGCGCAGACTCTTGCATGCGTCGGATGAAGGGGTCCGTCAAGGGGCGCGCGATCACTTGCGTGAAGAACTGGCGGATTGTCTGGCATTTATCGCAAAGCTTGCAAATTATACGGACATTGACCTAGAGCAGGCGTATGTTGAAAAAATGACGAAAAATATCGGACGCAATTGGCTTGAATAGGAGTGATCTTTTATGAAACGTGTTCGCAAAGCGGTGATTCCTGCCGCTGGGCTTGGAACGCGCTTTTTGCCTGCCACCAAGGCGCAACCCAAAGAAATGCTGCCGCTGGTGGATAAACCGGCGATTCAATACATTGTTGAAGAGGCCGTATCAGCCGGAATTGAGGATATTCTCATCGTTACAGGCAAATCAAAGCGTGCGATCGAGGATCATTTTGACCGCTCGCTGGAACTGGAAGCGCACTTGGCTGAGCATGAAAAACGCACCGTGTTGGAGGAAGTCAAACGGATCTCTGACCTTGCGAACATTCACTATATCCGTCAGCCTGAGCCAAGAGGGCTTGGGCACGCTGTCTCGATGGCGCGCTCGTTCGTTGGTGAAGAACCGTTTGCGATCTTGCTTGGCGATGACATTATCCATTCGACGACGCCAGGACTTGCCCAGTTGCTCTCTGTGTTCGAGCGAACGGGTACTTCTGTGGTTGGTGTGCAAGAGGTGCCGCGCGAACGCGTGTCAAGCTATGGAATCATTGCCGGCCAGTCTTCTGACGGTGTGCAGTACACGCTGTCGGATGTGGTTGAAAAGCCGTCGCCCGATGAATCTCCATCAAACCTTGCCATCGTAGGACGATATGTTGTCAATGCGAGCATTTTTTCAATTTTGCAGACGCTTCCGCCTGGTAAACAGGGCGAGATACAACTTACGGATGCATTAAAGCAGCAATTGTTGCGTGAAGGCATGCACGCCTGTGTGATTGATGGAATGCGCTTTGACATTGGCGACAAACTGGGATTTTTGCAAGCGACCATTGGACTTGCCTTGACGCGCGTCGATATGCGTGAAGAGCTGATTCGCTACATGTCAAGTGTCATTGAACAGGAGCGCATGCGTTCACACTGACCTGTGCGTGGCATAACCCGTTGTCTTTGACGTTTGTGGGGCCGTATGGAATGGCTGCGCTTTCGTGTGTGTGGGGATCTTGTACGTCTCTTGCACCGCGAAGGTGGCTGCGATCTGAACACGCGGTGGTGTGCTGGGTTTTACGCATGCTTGGCCCGGGGATTTCCCCGGGCTTTTTGTATGTACGCCCGGCATGGGCGGAATCTTTAGGGTGCAAGTCCCGAACGGGGGTTGGCGACAGACCTACCGTTAGCCA
>NZ_LPVJ01000062.1 GCF_001516615.1 Ferroacidibacillus organovorans
AATCATTGACAAAATCCTTCGTCAATGCGGATAACAAAAAACCGCTCATTCACCGTCAAACAGCGCGAGCGGCTACAAAATCAAACAGAATCGCGTTGATGAACTCGAAAGAATAAATGAAACTAATTTACGAAAAGCAAGAAATAAAGCTACAGAATTAGGTAGCAAACGTGCTGAGGTTGTACCGATAGCCTTGGATAGTCCATCTAACGTTGAAAAAAACAAAAGTAACTTGGATTTTCTAAGAAATAGACATAAAAATCGAGGAGATGATTAACATGGGCGTTTTCAAGGGGCGTAAGGAAATTGCGGTGTATCATGAATCGGTTATACCAATGTATTCACATAATGCCTTTATTGAGGCGTTGCCCCCTATTATGGATAAAGAGGCAGTTGCCTCTTTGGTTGAACGCAGACCGGCTTATCGTTCCTCTGATCGAAATTTCAGTCCGGAGATTCGAAAAGAGCTTGCTCAAACCATCAAGCATTTAATCGTGCCACACCTCATTCAATTAGATCTAGCGGAACGTTTTTCAAGGATGATTAGAAATGGCTACTCATCACGTAATCCGATTCGTGCGGAGTATAAGCGTCAATTGCAAGCTGGATTTAAAGATTTTACTGTAAAAGAAATAGAAGATGGGATGGAAAATCTGAAGTCTATACGTAGTAATGCAGAAGGCTTCGCAATCATAGGTGCGAGTGGAGTTGGGAAAACAACAGCTGTTGAGAGTATTCTTGGTTTGTACCCTCAAGTTATTCATCACAATGAATATCATGAGCAACCCTTTATACAACAGCAATTGGTGTGGTTGAAAATTGACTGCCCGAGCAATGGATCATGGAATTGTCAAATTTAGTTTAGCCCCGAAACTCGTAATACCGGTCTATGCTACGCCTAGGGGGTGTGAGTGAAGTCAAGGGAAAGGTGGAGATTTTCCAGATGTACTTTTCTGGAAAATACGAAT
>NZ_LPVJ01000063.1 GCF_001516615.1 Ferroacidibacillus organovorans
TCTTTCCCGTGACCTCGCTTATTCTAGACCCAGCAAGGGGAAATTCTTCACCGCCCACTAAAGATGCGTGGGGCCTGGAGAGCATCCATCACGCTCTCCGGTTCCCCACGAACTTCACCTGATCCTGTCAGCGCAAATCTCCCGGCTCTGTTACGAGCACTTCAACCAATTCTTGCACATCGTCTTCAGACGACACCTTCGTCACTTCATCCATATACGCAGATGCATCCACAAGCTCAATGTTCCGATAACGCGACATCCCTGTTCCCGCCGGAATCAGCTTGCCGATAATCACATTTTCTTTCAAGCCAAGCAGATGATCGACCTTGCCTTTGATGGCCGCCTCCGTCAAAACGCGCGTCGTCTCTTGGAAAGATGCCGCAGACAAGAAAGAATCTGTCTCAAGCGACGCTTTCGTGATTCCGAGCAGCGCCGGGCGCGCAACTGCAGGCTCCCCGCCTGACAAAAGCGCTTTGCGATTCGACTCTTCATATGCAAGCAAGTCGACATACGTGCCAGGCAACAGATCCGTAGTACCACTGTCCACAATGCGCACTTTACGCATCATCTGGCGCACCATCACTTCGACGTGCTTGTCATTGATGTCGACACCCTGGATGCGGTAAACTCGCTGAACTTCGCGCAAAAGGTAGTTCTGAACACCGCGCAATCCCTTGACGCGCAGCATCTCCTTAGGATCAACCGATCCCTCTGTCAGCTCATCGCCAGCCTCAACGATCTGCCCGACGCTCACACGAATCCGTGAACCAAACGGAATGGCGTAGACTTTCGTCTCCGTCTCCCCAATAACCTCGATCTCACGCTTGTCTTTAATCTCGCGAATGTCAGAGATCGTTCCGGAGATTTCAGTAATCGTCGCCTGTCCTTTCGGGTGGCGCGCCTCAAAGAGTTCCTGAATCCGTGGCAAACCTTGCGTGATATCATCCCCCGCAACGCCACCTGTATGAAACGTCCTCATGGTCAACTGCGTCCCCGGCTCGCCGATCGACTGCGCCGCGATGATTCCGACAGCCTCTCCAATTTCAACCATTTTCCCTGTCGCGAGGTTTCGCCCGTAACACTGGATGCAGACACCGTGGCGCGCCCGGCACGTAAGAACAGAACGAATCACGACAGACTGAATGTTTGCGTCAATGATGGAGCGTGCAATCGCCTCATCAATCAGGCCATCCTTTTCGACAAGAACCTCACCCGTTTCTGGGTGACGCAGCGTCTTGAAAGCGATTCTGCCCACAATGCGGTCGTAGAGATCCTCAATGACCTCTTTCCCGTCGCGAATCTCTTCCACCATGATCCCGCGGTCGGTACCGCAGTCTTCCTGGCGAACAATCGTGTCCTGCGCCACGTCTACCAGACGGCGCGTAAGATACCCCGAGTCCGCTGTCCTGAGCGCCGTATCGGCGAGACCTTTACGGGCGCCGTGCGTCGAGATAAAGTACTCAAGAACAGTGAGTCCCTCACGGAAATTGGATTTAATCGGCAATTCAATGATGCGTCCTGAAGGATTGGCCATCAGACCGCGCATTCCAGCGAGCTGCGTGATTTGCGATACTGAACCGCGCGCTCCAGAGTTTGCCATCATGTAAATCGGATTAAAACGGTCAAGCGAATCCATGAGCGTATTGGTGAGTTCATCTTTCGCCGAACTCCAAATGCTGATGAATCGATTATAGCGCTCTTCTTCAGTGATCAAACCACGGCGATACTGAACCAGGACACGGTCTTCCTTTTGTTCTGCATCAGCCAGAATCCGCTCTTTTTGTTCAGGCACGTAGATGTCTGCAACGGAGATGGTGATACCCGCCTTCGTCGAATACGTGAAGCTGAGCTTTTTCACTTTGTCGAGAATCTCTGCCGTCTTCGTCGTTCCATAGCGCGCAAAGCACTCGCCGATGATCGCGCCAAGAAAAGACTTGACGACTGCTCCCTTAAACGGAATGCTCATCGCTTGTTCGCGCAGGTTGACGCCCCGTTCAAAAATGAAATACTGATCAGGTGTCCCGTGCAACAAGTTCTTGCGATCCGCCACATTAATGTAGGGAAACTCGCTCGGGAAAATCTCATTAAACAAAATCTTGCCCGGAGTCGTAACCAAGATTGCCTCGCGTTGACGCGCCGTAAAGGAGACCTTGTTCAGCATCTTCGCCGGAATCAAGATTCTCGTGTGAAGTGTCACTTGCTTATCTTGGTAAGCGAGAAGAACTTCTTCAGGACTAGAGAAGATCCGACCTTCACCGATTTCCCCTTCGCGTTCGATCGTAAGGTAATACGAGCCAAGCACCATATCTTGCGTCGGCGTTACAACAGGTTTTCCGTCTTTTGGATTCAAGATGTTATGCGCCGCAAGCATCAGGAGCCGAGCTTCCGCCTGTGCTTCTGCCGAGAGCGGGACGTGAACCGCCATCTGGTCACCGTCAAAGTCGGCATTATACGCCGTACAGACAAGCGGATGCAGCTTGATGGCACGACCCGCCACAAGAATCGGCTCAAACGCCTGAATCCCCAGTCGATGGAGCGTTGGCGCGCGATTTAGCAACACAGGATGTTCTGTGATGACCTGTTCGAGCACGTCCCAGACCTCATCCGACACGCGCTCAACCTTGCGCTTTGCACTCTTGATGTTATGCGCGAGACCCTGTGCGACAAGCTCTTTCATGACAAACGGCTTAAACAGTTCAAGCGCCATCTCTTTTGGAAGTCCGCACTGGTACATTTTCAGTTCCGGACCAACGACAATTACCGAGCGCCCTGAGTAGTCGACGCGTTTACCCAGCAGATTTTGGCGAAAACGCCCCTGTTTCCCTTTTAGCATGTGCGAGAGCGACTTGAGCGGTCGATTGCCAGGACCAGTGACAGGACGACCGCGACGGCCGTTGTCAATCAACGCGTCAACCGCTTCCTGAAGCATCCGCTTTTCGTTTTGCACAATGATGTCAGGCGCACCAAGTTCCAACAATCGCTTCAAGCGATTGTTCCGGTTGATAACGCGTCGATATAAGTCGTTTAGATCGGACGTCGCAAAACGTCCACCGTCAAGCTGCACCATCGGGCGAAGATCCGGAGGAATGACAGGGAGCGCGTCAAGAATCATCCATGCCGGGTCATTTCCGGATTGTTTGAACGCATCAAGAACTTCCAGCCGCTTGATTGCGCGGTTTCTGCGCTGGCCCTGCACGGTGCGCAACTCTTCGCGGAGGGTTTCAATTTGCTGGTCAACATCAATGCCGAGCAGCAATTTTTTGACAGCTTCTGCACCCATGCCCGCCTCAAAGCCATAGCCGTATTTCTCGCGGTAACTGCGGTACTCTTTTTCCGAGAGAAGCTGCTTTTGTTCCAGCGGGGTATCGCCCGGGTCCGTCACAACATAAGAAGCAAAATAGATCACTTCTTCAAGATTGCGCGGGGACATGTCAAGGACAAGCCCCATGCGGCTCGGAATTCCTTTGAAATACCAAATGTGCGATACAGGCGCCGCCAATTCAATGTGCCCCATGCGCTCGCGGCGAACTTTTGCGCGCGTGACTTCAACGCCGCAGCGGTCACACACAACACCTTTGTAGCGAACGCGCTTATACTTTCCGCAGTGACACTCCCAGTCGCGCTGCGGACCAAAAATCTTTTCGCAAAAGAGCCCCTCTTTTTCAGGCTTCAATGTGCGATAGTTGATCGTTTCCGGTTTTTTCACTTCACCGTGTGACCACGAGCGAATTTTATCCGGCGACGCAAGACCGATTTTCATAAACTCAAAGTTGTTGACATCCAGCAAAGGGGTCCCTCCCTATCAGTCGTCGCCTAACTCGCGCATTTCGAGGCTAAAGTTGAGTTTTTCTGATGTGTCATCATCTTCATCGACTTCGCGCATCGCGATCTCTTGCTCATCTTCAGACAAGATCTTGACATCGAGACCAAGACTTTGCAGTTCCTTGATCAACACTTTGAACGACTCAGGCACACCAGGTTCCGGAACATTCTCACCTTTGACGATCGCTTCGTACGTTTTCACACGTCCCACGACGTCGTCTGATTTGACGGTGAGAATCTCTTGCAATGTATAAGCCGCACCATACGCTTCAAGCGCCCACACTTCCATCTCGCCAAAGCGCTGTCCGCCAAACTGCGCCTTACCACCAAGGGGCTGCTGCGTGACAAGCGAGTACGGTCCCGTGGAGCGCGCGTGAATCTTGTCATCGACCAAGTGCGCCAATTTCAGCATGTACACATATCCGACCGTGACGCGCCCGTCAAAGCGCTCGCCCGTTCTCCCGTCATAGAGCACCGTCTTGCCATCCCGCGCAAGTCCCGCCTCTTCCAGCGCGTCAAACACGTCGCTCTCGTGGGCACCGTCAAAAACCGGCGTCGCCACATGAATGCCGAGCATCTTCGCAGCCATTCCAAGATGTGTCTCAAGCACCTGCCCAATGTTCATCCGGGAGGGAACACCCAGTGGATTCAAAACAATTTGTACAGGCGTGCCATCCGGCAAATAAGGCATATCCTCAATCGGCATGATCCTCGCGACGACACCCTTATTGCCGTGACGGCCTGCCATCTTGTCACCCTCGGAGATCTTCCGTTTCTGCGCGATATAAACGCGCACCAACTGGTTCACGCCAGGTGGCAACTCATCACCATTCTCACGCGTGAACACCTTCACGTCGACCACGATACCCGCACCGCCGTTTGGCACGCGCTGCGACGTATCGCGAACCTCACGCGCCTTCTCTCCGAAGATCGCGTGAAGCAGGCGTTCTTCAGCGGTGAGTTCCGTAACACCTTTTGGCGTTACCTTCCCGACAAGAATGTCGTTTGCAAAAATTTCCGCGCCAATGCGAATGATACCGCGGTCATCCAGATTGCGCAGCGCCTCTTCACCCACGTTCGGGATATCGCGCGTGATTTCTTCCGGCCCAAGCTTCGTATCGCGCGCTTCACACTCGTACTCTTCAATGTGAATCGATGTGTACACGTCGTCTTTGACCATCGTCTCGCTGAGCAGAATCGCATCCTCGTAGTTGTACCCTTCCCACGTCATAAACGCGACGAGCACATTCCGTCCGAGCGCCAATTCACCCTGCTCTGTCGCAGGTCCGTCCGCCAAGATATCACCGCGTTTCACGCGGTCGCCAATGCGAACGAGCGGTCGCTGATTGATGCACGTCCCCTGGTTTGAGCGCATAAACTTCTGACAGCGATAGCGCACCGCATCGCCCTTTACCAACTGACCATCCACTTGAAGCTCCGTGCGCACAATAATCTCATTGGCCGTTACGCGCTCAACAACACCGTCGTGACGCGCCACAATAACGACACCCGAGTCCTTTGCTGCTTTGTGTTCCATTCCCGTTCCCACAAACGGCGCCTCAGTCACAAGCAGCGGCACCGCTTGACGCTGCATGTTCGAACCCATAAGCGCACGGTTCGCATCATCATTCTCAAGAAACGGAATCATCGCCGTCGCCACTGATACGACCTGCTTTGGCGAAACGTCGATATAATCGACCCGCTCTTTCGGCATGGTAAGAATATCGCCCTTGTAGCGAACGATCTGCTCGTCCTCGACCATGCGGTTGTCTTCTGTCAGCTTAGCGACAGCCTGCCCGATGACATAATTATCTTCTTCATCCGCTGTCAAATAGTCCGCCACTTCAGAAATGCGACCCGTATCCGGATCAAGACGGCGGTACGGCGTCTCAATAAACCCGAACTCATTGATGCGCGCATACGTTGAGAGCGAGTTGATAAGTCCAATGTTTGGACCCTCAGGCGTCTCGATCGGACACATGCGTCCATAGTGCGACGGGTGAACGTCGCGCACCTCAAAACCTGCCCGCTCACGCGTGAGTCCACCCGGCCCGAGAGCCGACAGGCGACGCTTGTGCGTCAACTCCGCCAAGGGATTGGTCTGATCCATAAATTGCGACAACTGGCTGGAGCCAAAAAACTCTTTGATCGCGGCAATCACCGGACGTATGTTGATCAACGCCTGCGGCGTGATCGCGTTGGCATCCTGAATTGACATCCGCTCGCGGACTACGCGCTCCATGCGCGACAGGCCAATGCGAAACTGGTTTTGGAGCAGCTCTCCCACAGAGCGCAGGCGGCGATTCCCGAGATGGTCAATGTCATCCGTCGTTCCTACACCGTGCAGCAAATTCATAAAGTAATTGATCGAGGCGATAATGTCCGCCGGGATGATATTTTTCACCTGGCGGTCGATCTGGCCATTCCCGATCACTTTGATCGATTTTCCCTCTTCGAGTTGACTGAGAATGCGCACCTCTTGCATCACAATCGTCGGATCTTCGAGAAGTCCCGCGTTTGAGCGCAATGTCACTTGATTCAGCCCGTTCTCGAGATAAACCGTCAGACGGTCAAGCAGACGGCGATCGATCAACTGTCCGGGCTCCGCAATCACTTCCCCCGTTTCCGGATCGACCAGCGTCTCTGCCAACCGCTGGTTCAACAGACGGTTTTTAAGATGCAGCTTCTTATTAATTTTGTAACGGCCCACGTTAGCCAAGTCGTAGCGCTTCGGATCAAAAAAGCGTGAAGACAAGAGATTTCGCGCATTCTCTACCGTCGGTGGTTCACCTGGACGCAAACGCTCATAAATTTCAGTCAGCGCTTTTTCGGTCGAATCTGTGCTATCCTTTTCAAGCGTGTTTCTCAGATAGTCGTCTTCACCCAAAAGGTTTAAAATTTCAGCATCCGTCGAGAATCCGAGCGCGCGCAACAGCACTGTGACCGGAATTTTCCTCGTTCGGTCAATGCGAACATATATTATGTCTTTCGCGTCCGTCTCAAGCTCAAGCCAGGCGCCGCGATTCGGAATCACCGTCGCACTAAATGTGCGTTTACCGTTTTTGTCAATCTTTGCATTAAAGTACACACTCGGCGAGCGAACAAGCTGACTGACGATAACGCGCTCGGCACCGTTGATGATAAACGTGCCCGTCTCGGTCATCAGCGGGAAATCTCCCATGAAGACTTCTTGCTCTTTTACTTCTCCCGTTTCACGGTTGATCAACCGCACCTTGACGCGAAGAGGAGCGGCATATGTTACATCGCGCTCTTTTGACTCGTCAACGCTGTATTTTGGTTCGCCAAGACTGTAGTCGATAAACTCCAGCACGAGGTTTCCTGTAAAATCCTGGATCGGGGAAATGTCTGCAAACATTTCACGCAACCCCTCATTCAAAAACCATTCGTACGACTTTTGCTGAATCTCAATTAAGTTTGGAAGTTCATGAACCTCTGACACCCGCGAATACGTTCGACGCTGACGGCGTCCATACTGAACAACATGTCCCTGCAATACGGTCACCCCTCGTAGCTGGATGCTGGCGTTCCGTGAAAAGATAGAAAAAGGAATGGGCTTCTCAGCCGCAAATCCCCTTTACATAGCGCGCAGTATTCTTGTATTGCCAATAGCAAAGCGAAATATTCCCAGTGGCATAGCATACCACAGTATCATTTCGCATTATTTGACAATACCACGCCGACAAATTAAAGTCAACAAAAGTTTTTATAAAAAAGCACAGGTTTTACAGATCAGCGCGGGAGTCTTGCACAAAAAACACTGTTAAAGCTAATGAATAGAGTCCGGAGATAGACGGTGTACTTTGTCCAGAAGTTGCCACGCTGGATGTCCAAAGG
>NZ_LPVJ01000064.1 GCF_001516615.1 Ferroacidibacillus organovorans
TCCTGAAGTCTGGTTCTATTTGGCATTCGAATGGTCCCCGTGGTCGACCAACTGGGAAAAAGATGCGTGGGGCCTGCGGTAGATATACTCATTCGTGCATTAGTTGTATATTTGGACTATACTAAGGTACACGACCCAATGTGTATAGGTTATTACAACCCATTATAGTGATAGATATAAGGATGAATTTGGGGAGATTAGGTGTGAGCGAGCGATTAAATGAGTCCTTATTTTTACTCCTCGATCAAATAACTGACGCGATCATGATCACGGATTTGACGGAGAAGATTCTCTATGTCAATTCGGCGTTCACCAAGATGACAGGCTATTCCTTTTCTGAACTTATCAACCGGAAACCGGAGATGCTTCAAGGCGTTGAGACAAGCAGTGAGACGCGCAAAAAAATAGCCGCGACACTGCAACATGGCCACGCTTTTGATGGCGAAATTCTCAACTACCGAAAAGATGGGCGGTCTTTTTGGAATTACCTGTCCATTAGTCCCGTTCGCGATCAGGATGGGCAGATCAGTTATTACCTTTCGATTCAAAGGGACGTCAGCGTGGATCGAACGATGCTTCTTCTTCGCCATCACACTGAGTGGGAACTCGCAGAGGTTGTCGCACTTTATCGGGCGCTCTCCGTGACGCAGCAGATTCTTAGTGAACCTCACTCAGGAGTTAGCGTGAGTGATCGGCTGGGTGAACTTTGCGACCATCTTACCCAGATGCTTCACGTGAACTTGGTTTATGTTGGCGTATTGGATCGACAGGGTGGCCGCGTGCGCGTTCTAGCCGCGAGCGGTCCCTCAAGGCATTATGTAGAAACTCTGGAGATCTCAGATGATGAACTAACGGAGGAAGGGCGCGGCCCAGCCGGTCAATCACTGCGGACACTTAGCACTGTGCTTGCCCACGCGAGTGATCCTTCCCTGCAATTGTGGAGGGACAAATTAGAGCGTTTTGGCCTTGACAGTACACTGGTATCTTCCGCTTCCACAGAATCCGGCCGGAAAATCCTGCTCTCGTTGTACCGTTCTGCCGAAAACCCGTTTATCGCGGGTGTTGAGCATTTAATGGAAGGAATTACAAAGGAAATCGCGGCCTTTTTTGATCGGGTAGAGACGTACGAGCGATTGCAGATGATTCAGTCTTATCGCAATGCGCTGCGCGCATTCCAACGGTCTCTTCTGGCGATGAACGATGCTGCGGAGATTATGAAATCATTGGTGGATGTGATTGCCACGCACACAGAGGTTAGCTGTGTCGATGCATTTATGACGGGAACGAAGGATGTGCCGCTTGAGCGTGTTCACGTCGCGGGACCGTTGGCGATCCATTTTCTGCAATTGCCTCCGCCTCATACAACCGCGCATTTGCATCAAGATGGTGTGCCGCTTCCAACGCAAGTGTGGCAAACCGGTAAAAAAATTGTGATCATAAATCCTGCGCAAGACGAATCCCTCCCTTCACTTTGGCGAATTCCACCACTTTGTGACATGGGCGTGGTATCCGGTTGGCCGCTTCTCTCGCCTCGCGACAACACGGTGTTTGGGGTGATCACCATTACCGCACAGGCGGGGGATACGTTCTCGCAGGAAGTGGATGTGCTGATTGAAGACATGGTTCAGTCTGCAGCGCTCGCGATGGAGCGAGTAGAGGCAAGACGAGAGATGGAGCGCTTGCAACAATATCAGGAAGCGGGTTTGGAGGCGCAACACGCCTTTCTTGCACTTTCAGATGAAGAAACATGAGTTATGCAGTTGTCCCCAATAATTGGGTATTGGTAGGTTCAAACCATCTCATTTCCAGTTTCGTTGGCCAGT
>NZ_LPVJ01000065.1 GCF_001516615.1 Ferroacidibacillus organovorans
CTCTGTATGAGCAGGTCTTACGTCCTCTCCACAGGCTATCACCGTGGAACTCACGGCCAATTTCATCAAATTCTTCGCCGCGTTCAGGTCGCGGTCATGATGAGTACCGCATTCCAAACATGTCCATTCGCGTATCGATAGCGGCATGCTTTCTTGTTTTGTCCAACACTTCGAGCAAATTTTACTTGATGCAAACCACCTGTCCGCTACGATGAGGTCACCACCACGCATCGCCGTCTTATACACCAACTGCCGCCGAAACTCGTGAAAGCCCATATCTCCGACCGCTCTTGCCAAGCGATGATTCGCCATCATACCGTTGACGTTCAAATCCTCAATGACGATCACACCGTATTGACTTACTAGTCTGGTGGTGAGTTTGTGCAGTTCGTCGTTGCGGATATTGGCTACCTTCGCATGGAGCTTCGCAAGTTTGAGCTTGGTTTTTGCTCTATTTTTGAGCCTTTTTGCTTACGAGACAAAGAACGTGACAAACGACGCAAACGATTCAAGAGTATTCTGTGCGGCTTTGCGCCTGTCACGAAGGTTCCGTCAGACAAGGTGGCTAATCGATTGACACCCAAATCCACGCCGACAATCGCTTGGTTTTCGCATATAAGACAATTTTAATGCTTCTTCTTTGAATTCTTTGTCGTACACTCGCATCTGGATTCCTTCTTCCTTTTTTATCATTTTGTCCAGAATTACGAGTTTGTTGACTTCACTAAAATGATACTGCTCCATTCAATCAAAAAACCAAGTATCCGATTCTGAACATCAGTCAGTCGATAGATCTTTCCTCGACGTATGATCCTTTGACTATCAGGATCAAAGATACATGTTGACGATAGATGAATGAGCTCGCTCATTCCCTTAATCGATCACTCCTCTGATCATCTGCATAGGAAACCGAAGTACCCGATTCTCTTGAGAATATCGTCGACAGACGTCCTCTCCATGTTCTTCGAGAAGATCGATTAACTCCTCCCGTGCAGCCCAGGGAATCGTCGCAAGTTCTTCCTGCGCCCAACCCAAACCCCGAACAGCCACATTCACATTCTCCCTTGGCCACCAGTATAAAAAACGGGATGCGAGCATTTCTGTTTTTTCAACACGAATTCCAGCTTTGGCAAACTCTTGTTCTATAGAGATCGCGGAAATGAAAAAGTTTTTCGGTTCCTTGCGACCATTTTGCTTCGCCAGGTCGATCAAAGGAGCCATCCAGTCCGCGAAAAACGGTGCGTCCATTTCGATCGGGAGTATGTTAAAAGCACTGACGATTCCTCCATCGCGCGTAACGCGCCTCACTTCTTTAAGCGCCTTAGGAATATCCGTCAGATGCAAAAAGGCAGCACCAACAACAGCATCAAACGATCCACTCTCAAACGGGAGAGCTTCCGCGCCAGCCTTCATAAATTGCACCCATTTACGAGTGCTTTCTTGCAGTTTCAGTCTCGCCCTCGACAACATCCCCATAGACGGATCCACGGCGATAAGACTTCCCATTGGCCCGATACGATCCGCCAACCCTCCATCAATCGTCAGCAATCCATCTCCACACCCGATTTCCAGTACGCGCATTCCTGGTTCAATGCCAGACCAGTTCACAAATGCTGCCCTTTGTGGAATCCAGTCCGGTGCCATTTTATGCACAGTTTCTTCCAGTACAATCGCCGAGTTAAATCTCGACACGTGCAGAATTCGAACACGCTGATCAAGATAACCTGATTGCTCAAGTGCGGCCGTGATTTCAATCAGATTGGCATGGCCCTGATTTGTCAAAGATACAACACGCCGTTCGCCATCCATTCGTATAGACATATTGCCCGTCAAAACACCGATGACCAATTCGTCCTGAAGTGAATAATCGACCCACGGACGATGGAGATGACCTAAAATGAATTGCCGTTCTGGCATATCCCGATAGTAAGCGATCGCTTGGTAGTTTTCGTATCGAGTCGCAATCACGTAAACTTCAACAAGAGCTGGCAACCCATGTGTTTGATAGTATGAGCGCATGCGCTGCAATGCTTGGTCAGCAAATTCAAATGTGACTTCGGGCGTTCCGGTCTCCTCATGAGCGATCCAGACAGCGGTTGACGCCGCGATTTCGTACAGGGCCGTTCGAGGAATTCGGTCAGGAATTGGCAAATTTTCACCGAATGCCATTGTTTGCATTTGTTCTGTCCATTGCATATCAATAATTGATTGGGCTTGGCCATCTAGATATTCAAAGATGTCATCATCAAATCGCGACCGTTTGCCCACACCAGCTAGCCATGGGCTTACGAGTAGACCAGCATTCATGAAATTCTGGATTTTATGAACGATCATATTGAGAATCATCCCCTTCAAAGTTCTGGAGCGCCAACAGAAACTACGTCAAAACGATATTTATTTAGAAAACATTTCCATTCTTACATTCCGAATTCACCACCAAGTTAACTGAGTTATCCACTATGTACGTACTCACATTATATCTCAATTTTCGCTATCATTCGGCGCCACCGCATCTTTTATATCACGCAATCTGAATGTACTCCACACATCCTGGAATGCTACGGTCGATACCTGGATATGAATGCCAAGGAAATAGATGATGTCCAATCAGAAGAATCACGAAGTCCCTGTCGAGGGCACGGCCATCGATCTGGTTGGAGAATCGGATATTATGCCTATCGGTCGCGGTGAATCCACCGATTTGCTGACAACGGTTCAGGTCCCCCCTGTCCTTTTCAACCTAAACATGATCACTGTGGAAGATCTTGGGCCAGCCACGCTTGAAAACTACCATGTGGTATTGTTTGTTTATTTTTAAACTGAAGATGGAACTGGGATCTCGTGGGGAGCAATCTAAAAGTCTTTTTCATCCGGGACGAAATGAAATTCTCCGATCTGGTGCACGCCTACTCTGTCACGAATATTCCAGGCAAACAGCGCGGACACAAATTACCATAAGCTTCCCGTGAACGCCACAAAAATAAAAACGTATTGCAACTAACCAACAGGACGGACAGATGACTTATTTTGTCGATTGGTCAGTCGACCGCGATGCACTCATCAACTATGAGCCGTCGTCGATAAACGGTTTGCGCGAATCTGAGCAGCTCGGACAGGCATCCCCCCGCAGATTGATAGAATCTTGGTTCAAAAACCGATTGAGATCACCAAAAATTTTAAACAGGCAGGAGAAACGTATGGAGCCTTTAAAGCGTGGGAGCGTGATGAACTGATTCAAAACCTTGTAGCGGCCATCGCACCGTGTGATGCGCACATCAAGTATTGTTTTGATCGAACTGTTCAAACTGTGTGACCCAGAGGATGGCCTGTGCGCGAAAGAAAGGCTGGCAAACGCATCGCCGATACCAAAAGGTGATCTCCTATGAGATCACCTTTTTAACTTGTGATGTAGACTCATTTCCTAGTTTCTCTTCCCTACCTGAGAAGTGAATTGGCTGGATAGGACATCCCCGCGATCACAGCCGCTTGATTTGGAGTGAGCGTATGCAAATCGTAGAAGGAGATCCCTAACGCCCCCGCGTCAGACGCCGCCTGGATAGCAGCCTCTTCCTCTAACCCGGTGGGACTGTAAGCGCCAGATCCAGAATTCGACCACATGTCGTACGATTCTGCAATGACCTCAATCGGCGTGTGTGGTGCGACCGCGCGGATGAGATGAATGGAATTCGTCACGTAGTGGTAAACCTGGCTAAATGTATAATTTTGTTCAAGACCATGCCAGTAATCCATCGGCGCAAACGCCGTAACGTAGTTCGCCAAGACGCCAAGAGGCGTCCCTCTCTGATCTTGCGGCGGAAAAATGGTCGCGACGTACGGCATGTTTGGTCCAATCAAATGGCGAATAAATTTCGAATAGGATCCCATGGCTTGGGCGGATAAATTCCCTTCAAAATCTCCCGTGTATCCGTCGGTCGACGAACCCATTCGTGTCTGATACGCCATGGCCGCTTGCGCATTTGCCTCGTCGACTTGCAAGTTTTGCAGAGAAGGGCTCGTCCAATTGATAACTGCAATACCCGCTTGATGCGCCATATTAACGATACGATCGAGAGGAAGTTGACCATAAAACCCATCACCACTGACCGCCGTTTCCAAGTAGAGATGCGTGATTCTCTCTTTTTTCATGGCAGAAATCATGCCTTTGGCACCAAGCGCCGCGTACGTTCCATACGTAGCCCATGTCCCTTTGCCCGCTAATATCTGAGCAGGATTCGTAAGAACCTTGATCGGAAGCGTCACGCGCTGCCCCGGAAACATGTGGCTCGTAATCGTCACTTGATCAGAACCCACAGTTGAACCCGCCGTAAAGTTTCCAATCGATGAGCGACCAGTAATCTTTGTTACCGTTTGTTTAAAGGTACCATCCTTGCCTTGAAAGATTACGTTCACAGGCAACGTGATGGTTGGTATTGGATTTCCAAATGCATCCACAGCCGCTGCCATCACCTGTACGGTTTTGCCTGCAGCGACAAACGGCGAAGGCGAAACCACCGCATCAAGCCTTACTGGCCGTCCAGGACGCATCGAATAGCTAGTGTTTGCCGATGAATAACCATTCGCCGTCACACTAAGAGAATAGGTTCCAGCCATGTACTGATCGGGTAATTGGGCCACAGCAACGCCCTGCGCGTTGGTAGTAGCTGTCGCTGAATTAACCTCACACTTGGTCGATAAAAGTCCCATCTCCCCGTCTGGGGTAATCGGTGTAAATGAGACGGTTACACCCGATGGAGCCGGGTTACCGTTAGCCAAGGTGAGTTTGGCCGAGACGGTTACGGTTGCCCCCGCCACTCCAGACTGTGATGGCGCGATCGCCTGAATGGTTCCTAGCCATTGGACATTCGCAGAAGTGTAAACGGATTGAATAACGTTTCCCGGCGATGACGCCGTCACCGTCGCTACCCCCGGCGCGGTTCCGCCGACGAGATTTCCTACCACTGTGCCGCCCGGTTGTTCAGCGGCTGCTGTATAGACTGATGAGACCACATTCTCCAGCGATCCACTGCCACTGACCTGCAGATAAATCGGGAATACAGCCGGCAACATGCTCGACGTTCCAGGATTTAAAGACAATGAAACGGGTGTCGATTGATTTGCTGAGATACTCGTATTCTGAATCGCGAGACTCGATCCAGTGACGGGTGCAATCACTTGAACACTGCTTGACACGCTCGACATTCCCGGACTACTCAAAGTAAACGTATAATCCCCAACTGCTGTAGGTGTCCACTGAAATGACGCTATTCCCGCTTGATCTGCCGCCTGGAATGTCACTGTGTTTCCGGATGGGTCCGTGACCGCAAGCGTAAGCGAACGCCCTGAATCCGCGGGATCAACGGTGAAACTCGATAGATTGGATGGATTGGGTGAAAGCACGTTTCCAAAAAGCGTATAGGTACTGCCCAATCCCATGACTGCAGGCATACTTTTTGAAAATGACAGAGACTGTGGGTCATACACCTGAAAATTCATCGACTGTGTCACCGATGTCCCTACAACCTCTGCTGTGACCGTATCGATCCCAGGCGAATTGGGTGCGGTGTAGGAACCGTTCGAGCCGATAGTTCCTGAACTCGCAACCAATGTCGCAGACCCCGGAAGCACAAGTTCACCATTTTGAACTTGATACGCAATCTGCGGAATTTTAGTACCGATATTGACCTGCTGGCTCGCATTCTCGGTATAAGGGAAACCGATCCAGACACTATTTGCAACAGCGTTTGCCATCATTGCAATCGCATGCGCTGAAACATTTTTTTCATGGTTCACAGCCTTCGAAAAACTCGTCTGTGTAATCGATGCAAAGGGTAGAAAAGCATTTTTTGCGTTCGGCGAAAGCAAGTTTAACTGTAATGCCAGGTCTACGATACCCCAATCTTTTCTAGGAATCGTACTAACATCCGATAAAAGCGGCTTTTGAGAATTCATCAGGTTCGCAACATCGGCAAGTCCCAATTCAGCAACCAATGCCTTGGCAAGATCGAGCCTCGTTGCAATCTGGTTGGGGGAAAAAGAAAAGAGTGACGTACCTGAGAGAATCCCATCACCCGCGACCGTTTCGATGGCCACTCGATTTGGGGTGTTAACATACACATCGCGAAACATTGGCCCTGTCGTGCTTTTCGGCAATGCAAAAGCCTGCATGAGATCGGCCGCGAGTTGTCCTCGATTTAAAGGTGAATAAATCATTTGAGCTGCCTGAACATCGGCGAGCGGGGCAAGTGTGCTCATGAGGGTGATCACAGTGCCTAAGATGAGAAATCGTGATGAACGCAGATTGACCGCTCCTCGTATACACTCTTATTTTTTGATAAACCACTTTTCAACAGGAGTTCTCTAGTGGAGGTTATTCCCGTATAAACCATAATTTATTATACAATTAAATTTCGAGTTTCGATAGATTTTAGTCATACAAAAAAATGACCCCGATTGCCGCAAAGGAAGCGCGTGAATCGTTGCGCGTTGCGGCAGCCAGAGGCCAACCTGACCATCTGCATCTGTATGAATCCGTGCAAAATACTATAAATTTCTCTACTTCATCAAGTCAACCAAATTGATATACCGTGTTGGTCATCACGCCAAACAGCCAGCTTCGATGAAGCGTCTTCACCGAGCGCGCGTCATCCGCCGTCCCCATCGCGTAAAACAGTGGCACAAAATGCTCCTTGCCGTTTGTCGGGACGGCGAGTTCGGCGTTTGGCGCTTCCTTTTCATACGCGAAAAGCGCGTTCACGTCCCACGCTGCCAGTTTTTCCTCAACCCACACCTCAAACGCTGCCGTCATCGCACGCACTTCCGGGTTGTTGCGATGCGGAATCAACTGAAAGTTGTGCACCGTCACGCCACTTCCAATAAAGAGCACATCCTCCTGGCGAAGAGACGCGAGCGCCTGTCCAATCGCGTACTGCGACTCCGGCGTCGCGTTCGGGTTGACCGACATCGCAATCACCGGGATGTCCGCCTGCGGATAAATGCGATGAAGAATGGTCCACACCCCGTGATCCAACCCACGCGCCGTATCCACATTCACAGGGATGTCACGCGCGCGCAGGCGATTTGCGATCTCCTCCGCGAGCGCAGGATCTCCCTTGGCTTTGTACTGCACGCGATAGAGCGGCTCAGGAAATCCGCCAAAGTCGTAGATCATCGTGGGGTCGACCACGCCGCTCACCTGCTGTACCGCGCTCTCCCAGTGCGCTGAAAACACAACGATCGCGCGCGGTCGGGGGATGCTTCGCCCGAGCGTCTCAAGAAACGCCGCATACTCACTCTCTTCGATCGCCACCATCGGCGAACCGTGCGCCACAAACCAAGCCGGTAGCATCGTGACACCTCCCAAATAACTTACTTTTTTATATCTGCTTTTATTATATCACTTCGTGAGAAGTCCTGCCACCGGACTGCTCGGCGACGCCACCGCCGATTTGACCATCCGTCCCGCGTTGTACGCGATCCTCCCCGCCTCAACCGCCAACCCCATCGCCTTCGCCATGGCAACCGGCCTTTCTGCCTTCGCGAGCGCCGTATTGACGAGCACCGCGTCCGCCCCGAGTTCCATCGCGAGCGCCGCGTCAGACGGCGCGCCAATGCCCGCATCCACGACGACCGGCACGCGACCGCCGACGACATCCATGATTCTGCGCAGCCGTTCAGGTGAGGTCAGACCCATGCCCGTGCCGATGGCCGAGCCAAACGGCATGATCGTGGCGCACCCCGCGTCAAGCAATCGCTTTGCCACCGTATGGTCATCCGTCGTGTAAGGCAGCACGACGAATCCTTCGGCCACGAGAATCTGCGCCGCTTCAATCGTCGCGATCGGGTCGGGCAGAAGCGTTCCGTCCGCCGGAATCACTTCAAGCTTCACCCAATTCGAGAGTCCCGCCGCGCGCGCGAGCCTTGCCGTGCGCACCGCCTCTTCCGCAGTTTGGCACCCTGCCGTATTTGGCAAGAGAAAGTAGCGGTCAAGATCAATGAAGGAGAGCAGCGACTCCTCGCGCTGATCGAGGTTGACGCGGCGCACCGCCACCGTGACCACTTCTGCCCCCGACGCGTCGAGCGCGTCGCGCATCTGCGCAAATGTCTCATACTTTCCCGTCCCCACCATCAACCGCGAGCGAAACGTACGGCCCGCAATCGTCAATTGATCATTCATTGAAAATCCCCCATTCATCATCGTTCTTTTTTACATGCAATCGTGTTCATCGCAGTCCTTTCACTCATGCGCCCTGCTCGTGTTTCAGCAAGCTGTGCGGGCGCACGCATCGAGCGCTTTAGCCGTCCTTCAGCAACCGCCGCCGCTTAACAGCCGCCGCCGACAAAGCGAATGATCTCAAGTACGTCGCCGTCCTCAAGCGTGCAGGCGGAGAACGCCTGGCGCGTGAGCACATCCCCGTTTCGCTCAATCGCGATGAACGGTTCATCAATCTTCAATTCATCAAGGAGCTGCCCGCCCGTCTCCAGCACACATTCGCGCACATGGCCGTTGACCGTAATCTTCATGAAAAAACCTCCTTACCTTGGCAAAAATGGCGCAAACGCGGTGACATCCGCGCGCCCGAGAAGATACTCGGAGATCCATCTCCCAGTGATTGGCGCAAGCAAAATGCCATTGCGAAAATGTCCTGTCGCATAGATCACACGGTCCGTCTCGGGATGAGGACCGAGCTGCGGTTTCGCATCCGCCGAGCCAGGGCGAAAGCCCACCCACGCTGACTCAAAGGATGCCGTTGCCAGATCAGGCGCCACCGCCTTTAGCGCGCCAAAGAGTGACGCAAGCGCCTCTGGCGTGACATCCCGGTTGAACCCCGCACCGTGCTCTTCTGACGCGCCGACGACGATCCGTCCATCTTGCTTTGGCACAAGGTAGACCGTCGACGCAAAGACCGTGTGAGTCAGGCGGTGCGCGCTGCGCGGACGCAGCGCGAAGATCTGCCCCTTCACGGGTGCGATCTCATTTTTCACGCGCGGAAGTCCAGCGATCTGGCCAGTCCACGCGCCAGTAGCGAGCACGACGCGCTTCGCCTGAAAGCGACCGGCAGACGTCGTCACGGTCACCGCTTGATCGACAACATCACAGCGGTACACAGCCGTCCCCTCGCGCACCTCTGTTCGCTTGCGTGCGGCGGCGGCAAGCGCCTGATGAACCATGGGCGCCGCAACGTTTCGGTCATCCGGCAGATCGAGCGCGCCATATGCATTTGCGAGCAGGGGTTCGCGCCGTTTCACCTCGTCGGATGAGAGCCACTCCGCACGGTCACCAAGCGCGATCTGCCAGGCGGCGCGCTTCTTTAGCTGCGCAACCTCTTTTTCACTGTGCGCGAGGCGAAGCGTTCCCCTTTGCGACAGTTGGATCGAAATCCCTGTTTCCTCGAACAGTTCGTCTGCGAGGGCGGGGTAGAGCGCCCGGCTTTTTATCGCTACGTCATACGCAGGCCCTGGCTCCTCCATCTCAAACTGCGCACCAAGCATGCCAGCGGCAGCACCTGACGCGCCGTCTTCACCAAGCGCGCCCTTTTCAAGCAGCAGCACATCTGCACCCGCCTGGCCGAGCCGCCACGCGATGATCGAACCGATCACCCCGCCGCCGATCACGATGACATCATACGTCTTTTCCATTTTTGCTCCCCCTCGTGTCGATCTGTCGCGAAAACGCCGCGCGCGGACGCACCGCGCAGCGCTCCATGCGCTCGATCAACGCTGCCGTCGCGGCGCGCGGATCGCGCCGCTCAAGGATCGCGCCGATGACGGCGATCCCACTGCATCCTGTTTGCAGTACAGCGTCCACATTCTCGGCGGTGATACCGCCGATGGCGATGACGGGAATGCGCAAGCGCTCGACGATCTCAGCGAGCCCAGTCACACCGCGCGGCGCGATACCCGGGTGCGATTGTGTCGAAAAAACGTGCCCGTACGTCACGTAGTCAACGCCTTGCGCCTGTGCCGCGAGCGCCTCGTCAAGCGCGTGCACCGAACAGCCGATAAGCCCTTGCCATCTGCACCTCTCGCGCAGCATGACCGCCGCTTCGATCGGCAGCGATTTTGCGGCGAGGTGCACCCCCGCTGCGTCTGTCGCCAGCGCAATGTCGACGCGGTCATTGATCAGAATGCGCGCCTGCGCCGCGCACTCGGCGAGCCGCGACTGGAGCGATCGCACCAGGTCGTGCGTCTCTGCGGCGGGCGCCTTTTTCTGACGAATCTGCAGAAAATCGGCGCCTCCCTGAGCGCTCTCTAGCAGTGCATCTTCAAGCGCGAGCGCGTGACGCTGTTGGTCACTGATGATGTGTAGAACTGCGCGCAATCAAAAGACTCCTCTCAAACGTAAAAAGGCCGCACCCAAGAAGGGCTGCGGCGGGTCTCCACTTTGAACCCAGCAATCACAAACTACCTCTACTATAGCATGAGAGAAAGCCCTACGCGATCGTTTCATTTGTGATACGATCCATGGGAGGAATCATTTCGGATCATCAAGAGATGGAGTGAGCTTTGATGCACCTTCGAGCAGACCACAGCGTGGCGCGCGCGCTGACGATCGCCGGATCCGACTCGGGCGGCGGCGCCGGTATTCAGGCTGACCTAAAGACCTTCACCGCGTTTGGCGTCTTTGGCGCATCGTGCGTGACCGCCGTCACCGCGCAGAACACGCGCGGCGTGCAGGCGATTCACGACGTGCCGACTGACGTGATCTCGCGGCAGATGCAGTCCGTGTTTGAAGACATCCGACCTCATTCCATCAAAGTGGGAATGCTGTCGAACGTTGCCACGATAAAAACGGTGGCGCGTGAACTGCAGCGCGCAGACCTCAAGAACGTGGTCGTCGATCCTGTCATGGTGGCCAAAGGCGGCGCGCCTTTGCTTACTGCGGACAGCACGGACGCGCTGCTCGCAGAGATCCTCCCCCTCGCGGCGGTGCTCACGCCAAACGTGCCCGAGGCAGAGGTGCTCTGTAACTTCTCCATTCGCACGATCGAAGATGCCAAAGAGGCGGCCATCCAGTTGAAAAGACGCGGACCGCGCATCGTGATCATCAAAGGCGGACACGCCGCGTGGGGTGACTCCCGCGAAGACAGCGCGCGCGATCTTGTGTATGACGGAAGAGCATTTACGACGTTTGCCACACGCCGTGTGCCGTCAACGAAGACGCACGGCACGGGGTGCACCTTCTCCTCGGCGATCGCCGCATGTTTGGCGCTCGAAATGAGCGAGCTCGAGGCGATCGGCACGGCCAAGCGGTATGTCTATGACGCCATCGTAGCGGCCGCGCAGTGGGACATCGGCGCGGGACACGGGCCGATTGATCACACGGCGTCTGTCGAGTGGAGACGAGGATTCACGGCAGGAAAAGACTACGATCTATAGCAGCGACCGCACAGGAATCGATGAGCCGAGTGCTCACTATTAAGGAGGATGAACCCGCATGAACCGTTCGGACGGCGCGCTGCGTGAGGCGCTGCGACTCTATCTTGTGACGGATGAGACAAGCGAAGAGAAGGTGCTGCTCCACACCCTGCATGAGGCGATCAGGGGCGGGGTGGGCACGATCCAGCTCCGGCGCAAAAACGCGCGCGGCCGGGATTTTGTCGCGCTCGGGCACGCCGTGCGGGCGCTCACGCGCGAGGCGGGGGTGCAGCTTATCGTCAACGACCGCGTTGACGTCGCGCAACTCGTCGAGGCGGACGGCGTACACATCGGTCAGGAGGATCTCCCCTGCGACGCCGTGCGGAAACTGCTGCCAAACATGCTCATCGGGGTGTCTGCCGCAACGCTTGACGAGGCACTGCGCGCTGAGGCGCAGGGCGCGGACTACCTCGCGTCGGCGCGGTGTATCCGACTTCCACGAAATCTGACGCGCGAAGCACCGGGCTCGCTGGACTCGAAGCGATCGCGCGCGCAGTATCGATTCCTGTCGTCGGGATCGGGGGCATCACACCTGCGAACGCAGCGGCCGTTTTTGCATCGGGGGCGGCGGGCGTCGCCGTCGTATCCGCGATCATGCACGCGCCCGATCCGCGGCGCGCCGCGCAATACTTCGCGCAGATCGGCGGCGTAGACGGCAACGGTTAGCAGCCACTTTGGTTATCGATGAGTTTAAAAACTGGGTTTTGACAAAAGGGGAAGGGGGCGCTTTACTCGTCGTTGGCGCAGTCTACTTGCTCAGCGTTCCTTGTTGAGATAAGGCTTGTTGGATCAGAGCTGCGTCACCCGGCTGATAATGATGATCATTGACCCAATGGGAATCAGCAAGTTGTTGTGCTTTTTCCGCAGCGGCTGTGGTTTTAACAAAAATCCCGTATGGAAGAATGATCTCCTGGATTTGAGGATTTGTTAAAGCTTGTTTACGGGAATAAGCGATTTCGTTTGTTGGAAAGTTCCCCAAGGAATGCGTTCTTACAAAGTCTCCGGAAGGCATGAGTATGTCAGTAAGAGAATACTCCATTTGCAACAATTGCGATTTTGTTAAAGGCACCGAGGACTGCGGTACCTGAGTGCCATTCATTGTTATGCCTAAAAAGGTTGGATTGGCAAAACCAAACAAAGTCAATGACACGATAGGTAATGCAACTAAACCGGCTATTTTTGACCTCTTTGCGATTCTCATCTCTCACTACCCCTTAACGAGTGTATTTTATTAGCTCATGAATTTGCTACATAAAAATTTCCCTCTGCATAATAAGGGGAGGGTTGCCCTGAACCAGTCCATTGTACTGTGGCAACGGTCGCGCTCATACTCATTCCAGATTACCAATAAAATTATAAGTAGACAAATAATATCGTCATAATTCAGACATCATCATATCCATGTTCCGCTGCTTCCGTACGAAATACCACAGAAACAGTATCACTTTTTCCTCGATTCCCACAGTTCTTGGCGGGAATCACCGCCGCCGTATGCTACGTACAGAGCAGGCACGCTCACAAGCGTCGCGACAGCCATCGCCAACCAGGTTGCCCTGCCTCCCCACAGACTTAACGTCCCGCCGATCAGGAGAAAACCGACCGCACCCATCCCCTGCGTCAGCGTTGATGTCACCGCGTACACGCGACCAAGCCTTTCTTCTGGCACACGGCTTACGCGCAAGGTCAGGTAGCCGATGAGCGTCACACCCTCCCCCACCCCGAGCAGTGCAGATGCTGCATCAAGCGGCACCACCGTTTTGCTCATCGCCACAAACAGCGCGGCGATACCCATGACAAGTTGACCGCCCACTGCCGCGATCGCGATACCGCGGGTCGGGATGCGCGAGGAGAGCAGCGTGCCGATAAAAGAACCGATCGCGTAGACGCTAACCGCCCACCCGACTTGCATGGCGTGATCGCCGAGCGTCCGGATGACAAAAAACGTGAGCGCGGGAATCAGCGCCATAAACGCAAATCGGTTGAACCCCCACAGAAGCGTGACGAATGTGAGCGCGCGATCACGGAACACTGTGTGCATCCCTTCACGAAGCTCTACGATGAACCGTCGCGGTGCAGAGGGGGATTCCACATCTTCGCGCCGGTCTGGCAAACGTTTGATGGCGAGTGCAGATGCTACAAAGGTTAACGCGTCGATGCCAAGCGTTCCGGTTGGCCCGATCGCATGGGTCAACACGCCGGCGAGAGGCGGCCCGATGACATAGGCGACGCTTTCGATCGCTTCAAAATACGCGTTCGCTCGCCCCAGATGGATTGCCGGCACGACACTCGGCATCGCTCCGGTGTAGGCGGCGCCAAAGAAAACTGTCAACACGCCGACGCCAAGCGCCACGACCATCACAACGGGCATCATCGCCACGTGCAGCAGCGCGGCAATAGGGATCACCCCCATGAGGAACGCCCGTCCCAAATCTGCGGTGAGCATCGTTTTCTTGCGGCTCAAGCGATCCACCCACACCCCTGCGGGCTTCCCAATCAGCAGCAGAGGCGCGGATTCAAGCGCCGTTCTTTCAAACTTACTCAAATCTACGCATAGGTAGCTTTGACGTTGAATTCCTGCTTCGTCGAGGTCGCC
>NZ_LPVJ01000066.1 GCF_001516615.1 Ferroacidibacillus organovorans
AATCATTGACAAAATCCTTCGTCAATGCGGATAACAAAAAACCGCTCATTCACCGTCAAACAGCGCGAGCGGCTACAGTATCCACGAGCAGGAGGGTAACTTCCTGCTCTTCGTTTGGACAAATATAAGCAGCAACTTTGGTCATTTGGGGACAACTTTTTGAATCCGGGGTCTTCTGATCGGTTGGGGCCACTGAACAACTGCCTGAGTGGTCTCGAGGGCCGACACGGGGCATACCTCAGGATTTTGATATCGGCGTCACGGATTCAGGTAATCCACCATGATCCATTTTTATCCCAACTGAGAGCGCGTTTGTTAATAATTCATCTTTTGATTTTACAAGTTTGAACATACGGTCACTTAGTCTGAGATATTCTTCTGAAGTTACGATATTTCCTTTAAGTCCATGTAAAACAGCTAGTTTTCTAAAGATGCGACCTCTAATGATCACAGTATCATGATCGTCCAATATGCGTAATGCCTCGAGGCAGTGAAACTCAGCTACATCATAATCTCCTGATTCCTGAAAGTAATCTGCTATTTCTTCGATTACACTGCATTCCTCCACTGTCATGTTTTTAGTAGCATACTCTTTTCTACATTTCCGGAGAAGCGAATAGGCTTCTTGCTTCTGTCCCTTGTTCAATAGGATAATTGCTAAATTATGGTATATTTGAGTCGCCATATAGTTATGGTTATTTTTACTAATGTGCATTATTTTAGTGATTATGGAATAAGATTCATTTATGAAGTTCATCTTAACTAGAACTAGGCTTAGTCCTAAACCTGCTTGAACTTGCAGTTTGAAATTGCCTTGTAAGCCGGCGTTTCGAAATGTGTGCTCATATGATTTTTTAGCCCGAGAAAAGTCTCCTTGTCGGTACTGACAGCTTCCTAGATATAGCGAAGCACGGGCATGACATTGACCTAATCTCTTAGAGCCACTGGATAAAGCAATTATTTTTTCGTAGTAGTATATAGAATTGGTAAATTGCTCCATTAGTAACATAGTATCAGCAACCACCATAAAGTACTCGATAACAGTATCTCTTTCTATACTACTATGGACATATTTAAGCCCAGGTTCCAGCACGTCAAGACAGTCATACAGTCGATTCATAGTTTTTAGACATTTGGCTAGAATCAAACGTGCTTCTAGCTCTAGGTCAGGAACTCCATAGGACAGACTTAGTCTGACAGCTTCTCTTGCATGCACGTGGGACTTGGCATAATCCTGAATCTCAAGAAAATCAGAAGAATTTGTGATAAGAAGTTTTATTGTACCCCACATGGATTCTGACGAAAGAAAGTATTCAAGTGGACGATTTAAAGAGCTAGATATTAAGGTCAGCGTCTCTAGCGAAGGTGTAGTTATACCATTTTCGACTTGACTTATATATCCCCTGGTTACACCGACTGCATCTGCAACTTGGCGTTGAGATAAACCTGTTTCTTTTCGCAATTGGCGTAATTTATGTCCTAAATTTGTGTTCAAAGAGCATTCTCCTTCTAGGGGATACATATACTAACCCCATGTTAATAAAAATTTTTGATAAATTCCAGTATATTTTTAGTTGGAGGTAGATTCCAGTGAAACTAGGTTCAGTACTTTTCGTATTAGTAATGATTGCCAGTATGACTCTAATGAGTCCTAATGATGGCTATGTACCAATTCCAACTACGCAATCAAGCATGAGTACGTAAGGATTATTTTCGATGAGCCTTCAATTCTATGAAAGGAGGTGAGAATATGGCGAACTTGAAGCAGGATAATACGAACGAAGAGGAAAACATTGAAGTTGATCTCGAGGTTGAGGAATTGTCCTTTTCATTTGGGGAACCACGTCCGACTACTTAATAGTCTGAAATAATTTGGTGTGGGCATCCACCCACACCAAATTATAGTTCAGTATAAATATCAATAAAAGGTGGATGATCTTTGCATAGTATAAATAAGACGCCAAATTGGGAATATGACTCGAACCAATTATCGTGGGAAAGAGGAGTTTTTTACAATTCCCTGAAGTCACGGTTTTGGAAGCTTACCGGGCAGAGTGTTGATGTTCTTAAAAACACAAAGGGAATCGACCCTGAGTTCTGCTTCGAAGTACTTCAAGTATCACTTGGTAGCCTGAACGAGAATCTACTTAGGAGGTTGCTATCAAGACCTTGTTCGTGTGCTGGTTCATTGGTGAATTACAACGGCCGGTTTGATTTGCTTGAACAACCCTGGGTGACCTTTGGCCTCAGGACGATTGAAAGCAGCTTAGCGCTAGAAAATGGAGATCTAAAGTTGATGGATCAGGCACTTGCTAAACCACATTACTTTAAAATATTAGATTCCCTCGAGCTTCTACGAGGATGTTGTGCGGAAGCTTGGGAGGAGGTCACGGGACTCCTAACAACATGTGTATTCGTTCAAAGTACCAGCCTTCGTTCCTCTAGTGTCCCAAGTACTTTTGGTGCCATATATATTAGTCCGAAACATGATTGGGTGATACCGAATTACATAGATTTATTAGTTCATGAATCCTCCCATTACTCTTTGTACATTAAGAGTAAGTTAGCGAAATTCTTGAACAATCCAACTCAACTTGCAAAATCCCCCTTGAGGGATGACCGTAGACCGCTTATTGCAGTGCTTCACGCGGTATACGTCTTGGTTCGTGTGTCGTTTGTGTTGAAGCGGTGGATTGAGTTGGATTATCCTAACCGCGATGTCGCGTCGGAACTGTATGAACAATATCGCCTCAAGGCTAAACATGGGCTAACTGTTTTACATGATACCGGTGAATGGACTGTAGATGGCGTTGAATTGTTGCGCAACTTCGATAAGTCAGTTGGATCTATTACTGATTATTAGTATTTGGGGGTTGATTGGAAATGACGAATAGCTTCCCTTACTGTGGTTTCCGGTTTCCAATAATAGCTGCAGAATATGAACTCATCAAGGTGAACGCTACCGACATTTTGTTCAATGGGATTTACGGTCGGCATGTAAGGATTAAAAACATACATCCTGTAGTGCGGTCAGTAGTGCATTTGTGTGATGGGACACAAAGCACGGAAGACATCGTTTCTAAAACAACTGAGTTGCACAAGGTCTCCCCCGATTCTGTCATAAACATACTGATGCAGCTATATAAGAAAGGGGTCATAAAGGACAACTTTGAACATGAAATGCCTGAATGGATGTCTGAATCCGATATGGATAGATATAAAACACTCCTGTATTGGTTCGATGGGTTTTGTGAAGAGGGAGAAACTCCTTATGAGTTTATGGGCAAACTTAAACATAAACGTGTCGGCATCATTGGAGTTGGTGGGACAGGTTCTCTCATTTCGATGATGCTAGCAGCCACAGGCATTGGCTATCTTCGTCTTGTGGATGGAGACGTTGTTGAACGTTCGAATTTGGTGCGACAGATTTTTTACAGTGAGTCTTCTGTTGGTTCCATGAAAGTGGATGTATTAGGGGAATGCGTTAGGGGTCTTAATCCTAGTGTTGCATTGCAACTGATTCCTAAGTTTATTACAAGTTGCGATGAGCTACCTAGCTTAATAAGGGATTTGGATTTTGTATTCTTACAGGCCGACGAACCACGATTTGTCCTTAACAGATGGGTTAATAAGGCGTGTGTAGAATATGGTGTTCCATATATCAATAGTTTTGCTAATCTGATTGGACCGATCTTTGTGCCGGGAAAATCGCCGTGTTTTGCTTGTGTAGAACAGCACATTAAGAGCACCTTCCCTACAGAGTATTATGATTCAGTCATTCTCGGTCTTCAAAGTTCTAGACCGAGAAAGTATCCATCCATCGCTAGTGGTATTACCCTAACTGCCCATTATCAATTTAATGATGCGATCGCTTATCTTACTGGAATTTTCCCTCCAATAACCGCTAATGGAGCGATAAAGTTGAGTCTTCAATCACCCTTTGGTGAGATAGAGGAAATCGCTCGGAATGACGACTGTCCTGTATGTGGAGAAACCTATGTTGTCTGATGTCTGTAAAGATCAACGCACACTGGACGAACTGAAACGTTATGTCGTTCCCGAAGTTAAGATATCCCGAATCGCCGACGTTACCGGGTTAGACTGCATAGGTATGCCTGTGTTTCAGGCAATTAGACCGCTGTCCAAAAACTATTGCGTATCCCAAGGGAAGGGGCTGTCATCAGTCCAGGCCTCCATTTCAGCCATAATGGAGTCAGTTGAAATGTTTCATGCTGAGGAAATGGCTGTCTCGGAAAAGGCCTCAATCCGGAGTGCTCAACAAGTTGTAACTTATGATATTAGATCACTTCAGTTAAATGATGATATCACAATCAACGACACCATACCGCTAGAGTGGACCTCAGCAGTTGATCTGTATTCGGCACGTGAAGAACTTATTCCTAAGGAAATTTGCTCGATGGATCTAACTGTAACAGACAATGCCTACTATTCTCCGTTCCGAAAAACTTCCAACGGACTTGCTGCCGGGCTAGACAGAAACTCAGCCATGCTCCATGGGTTATACGAGGTATTAGAACGACACATAGTATATACTCATTTGCCGGTTGATGTTGATCTGGTCTCCATAACCGGTGCTGTGCGAGATTTAATTCGTAGGCTTAAACTGATGAAGATCGACGTCCGTGTAAAATATTTCGCGAACGACTATAACCTTCCATGCTTTAAGGTGCAGCTTCTTCAGGAAGGTATGAGGGTGGGATTCACTGGAACCGGATGTGATTCCAGTAGGAATAAAGCCCTAGAAAAAGCGTTTGCAGAGGCAGTTCAGTCAAGACTGACCCTTATTACCGGCAGTCGCGACGATATACGCAGTGAATTTTATGCTACAGAGGTTCCTGAAATCCAACCTCTTCCTAGGGCTGTAAAGTTGGTCACTATGAATCACCTGTCTGATAGCAAGTATTCAAACAAATTTGATGAACTTAATGACGTACTGGCTACGCTCTTTACGGCTAATCTTAGACCGAAGTTCAAAGATTTGAGTAGGAATATTGGTGTGTATGTAGTGTTTATACTAATTCCAAGTCTTACATTTAAGGGGAAACACTGATGAGTACTTACGTTTTTGTAGGACCAACAATTAGCGAAGATCAGATTCTTAGTATAATTCCAGGAGTCAATATACTCCCGCCCATACAACGGGGCGATCTTATTAGACTGCGTCCACATCAGGGAGATGTAGTGCTCATAATAGATGGCTACTTCGGAACAAAACCATCCATTCAGCATATGGAAGTCATACATGCCATAGGTAAAGGGTGTGTCGTGATAGGTTGTTCGAGCATGGGAGCTCTACGAGCAAGTGAGATGGATAAAGTAGGCATGATTGGTGTGGGTGAAATATATGATATGTACAGAACTGGGGTTATTGATGGAGACGACGAGGTAGCTGTACTTCATGATGAGGAGAACTACCGGACCTATTCAGAACCATTAGTGAACATAAGGGTTAACCTTGACAGGGCAGTAGATAAAGGTCTTCTATCACGCGAGTTGAAAGGTAAGCTAATTAGTAATATGAAGCGTAGGTGGTTTGGAGAGAGAACTTATGAAACCCTTATCAATGAGTGCCGAAAGTTACCCGATGTGAATGCCGAGGACTTAGAGCGATTTTTGGACCTTCAAGCTATAGATTTAAAGAAGCTAGATTCCATTAGAGCGATATCTTTGATAGCCGAGACATCGCAATGGAGAATGCCAATCATTCAATTCCCATTAACGAGTTTTGCGTACCATCTAGTACAAGAGTTTAACATAGCCGGAAAGAACAAGTCGGGGCATTCGTTTACAGTGGACGATGTATTGAATCTAGTTAGATTGTTATTTGATGACTTCAAGGAGGCTTATCAAGAGGTTTGTGTGCAGTATCACATGGGGCAGGAGGCGGTTGTTACAGACGACTTTTTTTTATCCCCTCATGCAACCTCCGGGAGTCCTGCACACTGATCCTCTCGTAGTCCTTATAGCACAGAGAAATTGGTACTCATACGCGGTCAAGGCTTTGAGTCAGACCACACGAGATTCGTCTATTCGAAAATCTATAGCTAAACTGGAAATGATTTACTCAAAACACTGGCGTGTAAAAGATTGGCGTCACGAGATTAAGTTAAGGGGATTCTACAATGCGCAACATTTTAGGGACACTTGCGGAAAAGAAATGATCTTAGAGGCTATAGGAGGAGTTGAACCATGAGTTTGTTTGAGAATATATATGTAATTAGAAATAAGAATGCATATTATTATCTTGGTGCAAACTTACTTTCGATGATTGGTGATTGGGTATATTTTGTAGTAGTCACAGCCGTTCTCTATAAAACTGGCGGGCTAAGCTCAGTAGCGTTACTAAGTGTTATCCGACAGATCCCATTTATTCTGTTGGTACCAGTAGCTGGCGTTATTATTGATTACTATTCAAGGAGGAAATTGGTCTTCATTTCCGCCATTGTGAGCGCCTTGTCAATGTTGGGGCTCTGCTTCATATTGTGGTTCAATATTTCTAATGTATGGGTTATATTTCTCTGTGTTCTAGTGAACGCTCTTGCGGGAACAATTTCGCGTCCGATACAAATGGCAGTCATGCCTAAATTAGTTGATACAAAATCACTCTTGTCATTGAATACGCTTTCCAACGTTAGTGGGACTGTGGCACTAATTGTGGGTCCGATGCTCGCTAGCCTCTTTTTAGCCATACACCATAATTCTGTTGCGTTTTTGTTTAATTTGATGGTTGTGTTAGTGCTGCTGTCTGTGATGCTGTTACTCCCCCGTTCTATATATGAAATAAATGCTGATTCAGAGTTTGAGATAAGCTCTATGTTCTCCTTTAAACGTGTACTACGTGTACTAAAAGACTGGAAGGCTGTCTTTGTAGACTTTATACATAACGATGTTATGCTTACCGTTCTGATGTTTCTATTAGTAAATCATATTGTTGTCGGCGCAATATGGGTCTTAATTCCAGAGATGACGCGAGTGACAAGCGTCGGATCCGTTGGAATCGGCTATATGAATACTGCAGTGGGTGTTGGATCGGTGGTGGGTGCTCTATTGGGAGGGTGGTTTGGAAGGAAATCCCTCAAGGTAAGTACGATCACTGGGGTGATTGGTATGGGATTGTCGGTGTTTTTGCTTTCCGTTACAAACTCTCTCTTTATGATATACGTAAGCTTTGCGCTTATCGGCCTATTTGCAAATATCAGTGATGGTCCAATGTGGACTATTCTACAAAATAATACGGATGATTCTAATGCAGGAAGAGTCTATTCTAGTATTGATTCGTTTACAGTATTGTAAGCGTAAAATAGCCACCACGTTAATGAAACGTAGCGGCTAGAAATAGTACGTGTATCGGTCAAGATCACGAC
>NZ_LPVJ01000067.1 GCF_001516615.1 Ferroacidibacillus organovorans
TCCATGGCAGATTGACGTTACGGCCGCTCCGCCAATGGCGGTGAACAAATCACCGTCAAACAGCGTGAGCGGCTACATGATTTGGGCTACTCTCTTAGATTTACTCATTGCGGGATCTAATTGCATATTCGTTTTTTTAGTGGCTTCCTTTACAATTTCATCCATATCGGCATTGAAATTCACTTGATCCTCAAGTCGTTTAGGCTCATGGAGATCCTTCTGTAGTTTTTCAATCTCAAATAACTCCTCGACGTCCTCCATGCAATGCCCTCGATAACGCGCCTCTCTTTCAAGCAGGGTACATGGTTCAAATCCTTGACCATTATCTTTATGCAGGTAAATTACATCCATCAATCGCGGATCAAACGATATATTCACTCTACGCGTTCTATTTTTTCGCACTTCTTCGAACCATTGTTCACGAATGGCAAGATCACTACTGTAATACATTCCTTTAAATCGGATTCCAAATTGCGTAACAAGTCCACTTCCCGTAGGAAGTAAAGTCAGTCTAACTAAATCTTCAGGTAACTGACGAAGATGTCCCGTTCGATTTGTAATCCCCCATTCCCATAAGTTTAAAGGTATGGGGGATACGTTTTCAGTAATTTGAAACTCACTACGAGAATACCTCTCCATATAGTGGGAATTATTATGCTTTAATATTAAGTTGATAAATATTTTTCGGAAATCATTTAAATCCAATTTCGCATCAAGTCGACTATCTGGTTGCCCTCTTTCCCGTATGCGACCTTGTACTGAACCAGGAAGCCATTTAATAAACCCCAGATTCAACAAACGAAATGTCTGTTCTACAATCCCTTTCCAGTCGGCCCGAAAAGGGGGTGTATTATGGATCGTTATTCCGAGCCCATCAATTAACCTATCCGAATTATGACTAATCATTTCTCCACGGTCAGCCAAGATCGATTCCGGTAAATATTTTGCAGGCCACTGATCTGTTGTAATAGAGATGCCATATTCTTTACACAACTCCACTTTATCCATCATGGTGTTCGCGAGAGCAATCATTGCTCCGGCCCAACTTGGACCCTCTAAACTGATATGAAAACCAACGATCATTCGTGAAAACACATCAATTACAACATAAATGACAGGTCTACCAATTATTTTAGACCGATCAAACGAGCTAACCAAATAAACATCTCCAATTGTGGCATCAATCTGGTAGATTGACCCTGGACCAAAAGCCATTGCTGTCGATGTTCCAAGCACCGCACGATGTTTTAAGTTAAATTCTCAAGTTTCGCACCCTTAAAATAGGTTGAAACCCTTGCCCAGTATGGATTTCTGAGCATGATACAAGTAAAAAACAACCCTCGTATCTGGTAAAATGGTGTTGTCGAAACAACCAATTGACCGAAAGCGAGAGTGTTTCTTCTATGGTACGACAAGTCCCTTCCTTTGAGCAACTCCCATCCTCTGTGGCATCCTTTTTCAAGGAATATCGGTTAGCCAGTCTTTTGAAACAATCACGGGTGACCAAGCAAGCTGGGATTCCTGCGAATCGTCTCTTTACGTTTCTCTTGACCCTCGTCTTTTCTGGTCGCAGCCTCTCTTGGAATTTGGATCCACAGCGTGAAACAGGATTTTGCAAGGATACCGTCTACCGATTTCTCAATGCGTCTACCCACAATTGGCGTCGTTTCCTACTCTTGCTGGCACAGTCGGTCGTTGCGCGAATGCAACTGCTGACGTCCAAGGATCGAACCGAGGTGCTCATCGTGGATGACTCCTTATATAACCGCAATCGGAGCAAGAACGTCGAGCTGTTGGCACGAGTCTATGATCATGCGTCCCATCGTTTTGTACGCGGATTTCGAATGCTGACCCTTGGCTGGTCGGACGGAAACTCCTTTGTTCCGCTTGCCTTTTCCTTACTCAGCTCCGAGAAGACCGAAAATCGTATTCAAGGCATGGATTCATCAGCAGATCGAAGAACCTCAGGTTATCGCCGCCGCCGCGAGAGTATCCTCAAGGCGACGGTTGTCCTCTTTGATCTTCTGGCGCAGGCAAAAGCGGCGGGTATCAAGACCCGGACCCTCCTGTTCGACAGCTGGTTTGCCTTTCCGTCCACGATCGTTCGTGCAGTGGGTGAAGAGATGACGGTGATTTGCATGCTCAAAGCCATGAAGACCGTCACTTATTCCGTACAGGGAAAGCGACTTACCCTTGCGCAGATCTATGCCCTTGTGAAAAAACGGAGGGGACGTGCGAAGATCCTCGCATCCATTGAAGTCGAGGTGGGACAAAACGAACATGGACAAGGTGTGCCCGCGAAGATCGTTTTCGTCCGTGATCGCAATCGATCGAAGCAATGGTTGGCATTGCTGTGCACAGATGTCACGTTGTCAGACGAAGAAGTGATTCGACTATATGGGAAACGCTGGAATATCGAGGTGTTTTTCAAGGTACTTAAGTCACAACTCCGCTTGGCTCGAGAACTGCAAGGACGATCTTATGATGCGATGGTCGCACACACGACGATCGTCTTTACGCGCTATCTTCTTCTGGCAGTAGAAACGCGCAATGAACAGGATCCGCGTACCCTTGGTGCGCTCTTTCTCGCGATGTGTGATGAAATGACAGATCTTCGTTACGCCGAAGCCATCGCTCGATTGCTCCAATTTTTCACTCGAGTAACCGGAGGGTGTCGCTTCGGAAGAATCAAAGGAAATTGAGGTGGCCGTACAACACTTTATTGCCAGTTTGCCCAGTACGATCAAGGCAAGAATAGCTGCTTAAGGGTGCGAAACTTGAGTTAAATTCGTTCTCTCCGTGACGCGCTATTACTGTCTTCTTTCCGAGTGGATCCCCCATATCGCGTAGGGCCATTCGGCGAGGATTCGTTCCAGAGCAGAGGCGACCCCTGCTTGTCCACGCCCAAGTACGGCCAGACGCCTACTGTATCCCGTCACGATATCAACCACCGAAAGCGTATAGGCATAGTGTCCGGACGATGAACCGCCGTTGTGCTCCACAAGATCAATTTCTAAAGCATGTAACCTCAATCGGGTTGATATCGTCATACTGATAAAACAACCGTGAGGAGGACGTGCGATGAAGAGCTATCGTACACTCGTTTTCGCTACAGTGGTACTTACGCTCATGACGGTCAGTGGGTTTGTAGTAAATGCCGAAACCAAGCAGCAAGCTCAGACACCCGTGGTGAAGCACGTATCAACGCAAAAACACAGCTTCATCATGGTTCTTACATGATGTACAACTCGCTGAGCGAGCTAAAATGAACTTCGGAATAAACTACATTCTGAATTATGGCGAAACTGACAATCCATTCAGTCCGACAATGAATCAAGTTTGGTTTGGTATTCAGACCAATCAAAATAAAGATCCTTTCATTGGTTATTCATGGTCTGGCATGTTTAATGCCGTGAAAACACAGCCCTTGTCTCTCTCATCGATTAATGTGTTAGAACAAGTCAAACTAGCTGGCCATGCCGTTGGTGTCCTTGTACCGGCCACAAGTGATCCCATTGGAAACGGAAGTTATATCGCCTTTGCGAATGGGCAAGTCATTACAGCTGCCGACAAATCAGGAGAGCTATTCTACAGCGTATATCCAGTTAAAGGCATCACTGTACCATCAGCAATGAACCAATCTAGAACCACATCCGCCTCTCCCAATGAAAATAGCATGCATCCTTCCAGATTGATCACAAAAGACTATGCATCGAAAACCGCAGCATTATCAACGATTCATCAGCTTCAACTTGAAAGTATTGGACAGTTTATCCCGTCTGGTCACGTTATCAATCTGGGGTTTGGGATTAAAGCTCAATATTCAAAGAGCGGTCGCGATCCATTCTATTATCAATGGCAGTATGGTCGTTGGACGATCATAACGCAGTTTTGGGGAAAATCCATTACCCCTGCTACGCAGAGCGTCGCTAAGAGTATGGTCGCATATTTGCATGCGCATAGCCTTCCTACCCCGCAAACAAAAGGAATCATCATTGCAGTTCAGCCATTAACTTCGAAAAGTGCAAATGATTTGGATACCACCATTGCCTGGCAGGTAGGACGTCAAGTTTATGAAATTAAC
>NZ_LPVJ01000068.1 GCF_001516615.1 Ferroacidibacillus organovorans
GCACCTGGAGGCCCCCTAGGCGTAGCCATAGACCGGTATTACGAGTTTCGGGGCTAAACTAAATTTGACAATTCCACCCGGCCAAAGCCGATGACACGATCATTGTCCATCGCGAGGGTGACATGCGTGCTGGCGTTGAAAACTTTCGTGATGATGTCTGCGTTATGGTTCATCCAGCCGACGGATGCATAGACGTCTTGCAGTTTCTCCGGGTTGACGGAAGGGAAGTCATTGTGTAACTTGAAGTTCAATCGTAACCCTCCGTTTCGCGTAATGCGCGATGATGGATCTGTTCGGGCGTCTTTCGTAACGTAGGAATACGGGGCGAAGTGCCGTATTTTGAAATTATTCTATTTGCCATATTCGTCATAGAATCGTCGTAAAAAACGAAAATCTTTCTTATTCCCCGCCCATAATGGAATGAGCTGCCCCGTATGCGAAATAAGCATAACACTCAAACAATAGGATGGAACACATAATTAATGTATGAATTTCTCCAGAAATGACCAAACTACGCGAGAAACGATGTCCGGACAATCGAGAATTACATCGTGACCTGCATTGGGAATCAAGATCACCTTGAGAATGTGCAACCTTCGCGAAAGACGGTGCGTTCCTGCCTTTCGTTCTTCATCGAGTTCTATTGGACAGGTGGCATCCTTAGATAACCGTGACGTTTGATAAATCGCATCCTATGCCTTTAAGCGAAGCATAGGTCAGCTTATCCAACATCGCGCCGTCAAAGCAGATGGTTTTGATGGCACGGTAGTATTTTTTGGACCAGGTAAATCCGGAAAGGAAGGATACGTTTCTTAATGTCGCACCTCGAAACGAAACGTCGTTCAGTGCAGATTTATCAAACTTGACACCGATGAAGGTTTGCCCGTCAAGGCACATGCCTCGCAGATCGGAATACTTGAAATCAACGCCATGAAAGATGCAATTCTCAAAGGTCGTTTTTCTGAGATCAGTCATGGTCAATTTGGCATTGGTCAGTTTTACATCGATAAACATCGCGCCTTTCAAACTTGACATGCTCATTCTAGTGCGTTCAAGTGTGGATTTGCGGAAGCTCACTTCCGTTAGGTCTGAGGTGGAAAAACTACAGTCTGTCAGATCTGCGCCGTCAAAGTTGGCTTTGCGCATATCGCAGGCCTCAAATGAACTGCCGGTCAAATCGGCGCCTTCAAAGTCCGTTCCGCGCAAGGCGCTCGCTTTGAACCTTCCTTTGTGTAAACTAACGCCCGCGAAGTTACTCTCTTTCAGATTGCTCGCGCTGAAGTTTATCAGCACCTGGCGCTCCAGTGAGTGGGAGAGGTTGGCGACCTCCTGTACCGTTTGCTCAATGTCGCCGATGCTGTCAAGGGTCATTTCAAAAGCTGTATCATCATCCTTGCCTTCGGCTTTGAGTTCACGAAAGCGCTCCTGCAAATCGGAGAGAAGGTCAGCCTTTAATTCGGTAACGCTTTTTATCCCATCGTAGGGCGCGAATACATCGTTTAAATAGTTCGTCAGTTTATCATGCATAACGTCAAATCCCCTTACAATAAGATGTCGAGCACGCGTTTTGCGTACTCCCAATTGTTTTTGTTGCTGGCGTAAGTAGTCCTACCTTTTTCGGTTATCCGAAAGTACTTGCGCCGTCCCCCCTGAGATTCATCGCCCCAATACCACTCGATGTCACCATCTGCCTCAAGCCGCCGGACGCTTGAGTACATCGTAGCTTCTTTCAACTCATACTCACCATCTGAACGCTCGGCGATCAGTTTGACAATTTCGTAGCCGTAGCGGTCAGCTTCGGATAAGAGTCGCAAAATCATCGTATCGGTGTGTCCTCGCAGCAGGTCAGATGTGATTTTATTCTCACTCATATCGTCACCTCGACATCAGCATCATACTTCATATTACTATTACAGTCAATGTACTTTGATAATCATTTTACAGTGAGTGATTAAGATGCGTCGATTTATAACAAAATAAACCCGTTATTCCGCTGACGAAAATCAGCAGATAATGGGTTTTGGGGGTGTTTTCAGCATTTAAGCATCCTTTCCACGCAACGTGCGATGAAGGATCCGTTCAGAACTCTTGTGACTGACAAAAGATAAAATGGTCATCAGGACTCCACACGTGCAGATCATCAGCGATGTAACCCCGCAACCATCATACGTCGGTTATTCGTCTGAGATAAATCTCCGCGCAGTGCGGAGAATTTTTACTTGGACTCAGTGGACGATTCGCTCTCGCGATGGATATAGCGCTTGCCGCGAAAAAGAGAGACGACGGCGGCGATGAGGGACATGATGAGCGAGACGGTGAAGGCGAGTACGAGACCGTGCATGAAGGGCTGCGCGATCAAGGTCGGGAAGAACCTCTGACCGACGATGACGCTCGCCTGACTGGCTGGCATGTGCTGGAGAATTCCGAATTGCTGTAGCAGGTTTTGCAAAGGGTTATACCCGAGCAGCGCCGCAAAGAGCGAGGCGGTTGGCGGCAAATGGGAGATTTGCACGGCTCCCGCGAGTGGGACGCCGTGGCGTGTAAGTCCCGTCAGCATGGCGTGCGGCAACTTCTGTGCGAGTCCGGCAATCATGACGGAAAAGAAGAGTCCCATGCTGAGCATGGAGCCGGCGTTCGTGAAGGTGGAGCGCATCCCTGATCCGACGCCGCGATACTGCGGCGGGAGGGAATTCATGATGGCGGCGCTGTTCGGTGACGCGAAAAGTCCCATGCCGGCGCCGATAATGAAAAGATACGTAAAAAACATCCACGGATTGAAATCCACAGGGAGTGTGGCCATCAGGAAAAAACCGAGGGCGGTAAGCACCATCCCGGAGGTGGCGAAGATGCGCGCGCCAAAGCGGTCGGAGAGCATTCCGCTGACAGGGCCTGCGACGAGAAATCCAATCATCTGCGGCAGGGTGTAGAGTCCTGCGATCAGTGGCGTTCGCGCGTAGGAGATGCCGTGCAGTGGGAGGTAGATTCCCTGCAGCCAGATGATGAGCATGAACTGAAGGCCGCCGCGCGCCAGTGATGCGAGCAGTCCGCTCAGGTTGCCTGCGGTAAACGGCCAGATCCGAAAGAGCTTCAGATTGAAAAGCGGCTGCTCGGTAATGTTTTCGATGAGGACGAAAAGGCCGAGCACAAACACGCCGCCGATCAGTCCTGTGAGCACCCAGGGATTGGTCCAGCCCATCGTGTGATGGTTGTATGGCATGATGCCATAGGTGAGGCCGAGCATGATACCGAGAAGACCGAGCGTGAGCGTGACGTTGCCCCAGATGTCCAGGTGTTGCTTTGCCGCCTTCTTGTTGACCTCTTTGAGCGCAATGTAAGCCCACACGGTGCCAAAGAGGCCGACGGGGACGTTTACGAGAAAGATAAAGCGCCAGTTGCCCGTCGCGGCGAGCGCCCCGCCGATCAAAAGGCCGATGATCCCGCCGCCAACGGCTGCGACCTGGTTTAGTCCGAGCGCCAATCCGCGCTGGTTCTCGGGAAAGGCGTCCGTCAGGATGGCGGCGCCGTTGGCAAAGAGAAAACCGCCGCCGATGCCTTGAATGATGCGGAAGATGATCAACTCGACTTCTCCCGCCGTCCCTTTGCTCCAGGTGAGTGCCGCGAGTACGGAGCCGATGGTGAAAATGAGAAATCCCATGTTGTAGAGGCGCACGCGACCAAACATGTCAGACAGTCGGCCGAACAGCACGAGCAGTACGGTGGTCGCGATATTGAAGCCGAGCAGCACCCAGAGCAGGAGCCCGGTTTGATTGCTGGCGAGTGGGTTGACCTTTAGTCCATTGAAAATCACAGGGAGCGCGATGATCAGGATAGACTGATTGATCGTCGCCATTAAAACGCCAAGCGTCGTGTTTGACAAAGCGATCCACTTATAGTGGGGGCTCGCGTTCTTTGGTGTGGCGTCAGGCGGCATTAGGTTATTCTCCTTTACTTTCTTTTATTTGCGAATTCCATTTTCGCGAAAATCCAGAGATTTTTGCAGACGCTCTTGATAACGATTGCGCATCGCAGTCACGCTTTTTATTTTTTCATCCATTTTTTCAATCAGGTGTCGGAGCACCTCGATATAGCGATCGGTGTATTCCAACTGTCTGTCTTGATCCTGCCTGTTCTGATGGAACGATTGTCGCAATGCGTCGAGCGCCTGCTCGGCGTCGAGAATTTCGCGAATCTCTTGAAGTGAAACGCCTAAATTCTCTTTCAATCGAAGAATCTGCTGCAAGCGTTCCACCGTTTCCTGGTCATAGAGGCGGTGCCCGCCGCTGGTTCTTGAACTGGGCGCGATCAACCCGACTTCTTCGTAATAGCGAAGTGTGCGCGGGGTTACAGGAAGTTGGCGAAGGACGGCCTCTACGGTCAATTCACCCGATTCTTGTTCTGTCACGGTCATCACCGGCCTTGAGTGGAGTTGCAAGAAGCACCTAAGAAACGATAGTATACAAACACGCACCTGACGTCAACGTCAGGTTTGGCGAAATCAAATTTTTGGGGTGAATCATGAGAATCGCAGACGGTGTTGAAATGTTGGAGCTTGAAATGGCATTTGCGGGAAACGCGAGCGTGATTCATCCTACGCTTCTTTATGATGACAAACACGCAGTTTTGGTGGACGTGGGTGTGCCGGGACAACTTCACGCCATCCGCGCAGCGGTCGAGAAGGCGGGGGTTCCTTTTGAGCGCATTGACGCGGTGATTCTCACCCATCAGGACATCGATCACATCGGCAGCATCGAGGCGGTGCTAGGCGCGCTTGATCCGTCGGTGGCGGTGTATGCACACGCCGAAGATAAGCCGTACATTGAAGGGGACAAACCGTCGATCAAGATGACCCCCGAGCGCGTGGCGCAGATGCTCGCGCGCATGCCGGAAGACGCGCGCAAGCAGGCGGAGGCGATGTTTCTCCATCCGCCAAAGGCGAAGGTGACAAACGTTGTGGCGGACGGCGAGATCCTGCCGTTTTTTGGTGGGGTACAGGTGGTGTTTACACCGGGGCACACGCCGGGGCATATCGCGCTCTATCATCTTCCAAGCAAGACGCTCATCGCGGGGGATTCTACGGTGAGTCGCGAAGGGAAGCTGCTCGGGCCGAGCGCCCAAGCGACTCCGGATATGCCGGAGGCTTTGGCGTCTCTGAAAAAGTTCACAGCGCTCGATGTTGCACAGGTGATCTGCTATCACGGCGGCCTGTGCGACGATCACGTGAATGAACAGGTTCGCGATTTGACGAAGTGAGTTGATACATGATGCGGCTGTTCGCGAAGTGAGTTGAAAGGATTCTTGGGGTGGAGACGAAGGGGCGTCTCCACCCTTTTTCGATCTGCTACATTCTTGAGGTTTATCGTCTAATCTTGACATAGTAGTGTATCATGATTACTAAGAAACCTGTTTTCTGTGTAAATGGAAAATCATATTCTGATTAAGGAGGCATACAATATGGAAACCCTATTGACGAAAGGACATACCGTGGAGGGGAAGTATTTGGATGCAAAACCCAAGGTTATCAGCGTCTCGAAAAGCCGCCAGATTACCTTGCCGATACAGTATTATCGCGAGCTTGGCATTCATGATGAAGTAGAATGTCTGTTGCGAAATGACGAAATTGTCATTCGGCCAGTTCGACGTGGGGATGATTTCTCAGAAGAGATCCTCAAGGATTTGATTCAACAGGGATACAACGGGGAGGCGTTGTTAACAGAATTTCAGCGATTGCGCGATGGGATTCGTCCGGCAGTAAAACGAATGGTAGATGAGGCACATCAAGCTGCAAAAGATAGGATGGATAGCCGTTCTCCAGAGGAACAGCTTATCGAATTGTTTCGCGACGACAGCGTCGAACAGGGGGACTGATTTCCCTGATCCCCTTTTTTCACCGACCTCCTTTTGAACGATACTGTAGCCGCTCGCGCTGTTTGACGGTGAATGAGCGGTTTTTTGTTATCCGCATTGACGAAGGATTTTGTCAATGATT
>NZ_LPVJ01000069.1 GCF_001516615.1 Ferroacidibacillus organovorans
CGGAGTGTCGTAATGGATACTCCTAACACCTTCGACGCTTCGCCTATCGTCACTAATCTATCCATATTGATAGTATAAAGATAGTTTTAATAAGATTCAACAATTACTGTTCAACCCCTTAGCTTTTACGAACAAGGAACTTGAGGAGCGTCTTGGCATCGTTGACGAAATCCTGCGGACGGGAATCGAAGTTCATGATTTGATGTAATGTTGTGCATATTTTTGGTGTAGTTCGACACTCTCGCAGTATGAGAGGATGGTTAGCCATGAAAAGGAACGACCTTTTGCTGTCCAATGTCATCGCGAATAACCTCATATTTTGATCCATCTGGGTATTCTCGAATCATTTTTTGATTTACCTCATACACGATAAATGTCCCGGATATTTTCGCTTTAAACCTCGCTAAGTCAACGACCTTTTTTAACATTTCATTTAATTCATCAACATTAGGCACATTCGAAGAATGATTCATTCCGTACGCTCCCATCGCTCACTCCCCCTATTTCTATCCCCGTTTCAAATCGCTATACCCATTATGGCAATCATACAATAAAAAGTCCCTACACATGAGAAAAAGAGGCCCCCGAGCGATCTCGGGAGCCTCTTCTTGTAATACGCACTGCCATGCATGCTCACACGCGCGCGTTCGCGCGTCTGCTTTCTTTAATAGCTGAACTGAGCGGTAGAGCTAGACAGGTTGTTGTTCGTCGCAACGACCGTGTCAAGCAGATCGCCGTCACCGTCCGCCGTCGCACTCGCCGTGTAGGTCACCGTCGCTTGACCTTGCGCATTCGTCACGGCGCTTCCCGAAGACAGGCTGCCTGCCGCCTCGGTCAGTTCATTGCTCGCTTCCGTGGTCGATCCAACCGCCTGATGCACCGCAAAGTTGATCGTCTGTCCGGAGACTGGGTTGCCATACGCGTCAAGCAGTTGATACGTGATGGTCTGCGCGTTGTTCGCCTGGACAGACTCCGTCGTCGTGTCATTGCTTCGAAGGATCGCAGGAGCGCCCGCCGTCACACTCGCGACATCCGCCGCCGTGCTGATCGTGCTGCCTGCCGCGACCACCGCGACCGCGCCGTTGGTAACGGCTGACGTCGGTGTCAGGGAAACTGCGTATTGGCCGCTCAGATTCGTCGTGCCCGTCGCCGTGATCCCGTCAAACGTCACAACCACAGGCGCATTGGCAACTACCCCGCCGTTTGCGTCATAGACCGTCCCAGTGACATCCATCGCTTGACCCGCCGTCACCGTTCCGGTTGAGAGCGTCACCGTGCTGCCAGACGTCGCGGTGGTCGTGCCTGTCGTGGTACCCGTCGTAGTCGTGGTGCCCGTTGTCGTTCCGGTCGTGGCCGTTCCCGACTGCCCCGCATACATTGCAAGCTGCATGTCGATCCGCTCTAACATGCGCACATCATTGATGCTGACGCTGCTGTATTCGCGAAGAACGCCATACGCCTCGTGCAGATCGCCCCGCGAGTAGCCACCCGCCTGCAGACGCGCCATCACGTCTTTAAGATTTGAAAGCACCCGGACATACTGATCCTGTACGTTCTGCAGACGCTGCGCATCCGCCTGGAGCGTTCCCGAGTTATCCTGGTTATCTTCCGATTGCACCATATCGTGGAGCTGGTTTGCCAAGTGCTCCAACTGTTGTACATCCGCCGCAAGCGCCTGCGGGTTCGTCTCCGTGCTGATCTGCGTCGCCAACTGTTGAATCTGCTGGTTGATCGTGAGTTCCGACGCAGTTGCCGCTACGGTCGCCGAAGCGCTCACCGTCGCCGAGATGCTCTGAAGTTCAGCCTGAACCTTCTGTATTTCTGCCGTCACGATCGGATCATAGTAGTTTTCCGCCCGCTGCATCAGGCTGACCAGCACCGTCGCGTCATACCGTCCAAACCTGCCGCCCCAGTGGTTGTCCCCGCCATGCTTTGGCGCCTTGCCATCTTCCACCCAAGCAAGTCCACCCGCACCAAGGTTTACAGGTGGCGGTGTCGGGCCTACCGGCGGCGTCGGACCCACAGGCGGTACTTGCCCTGCTGGTGGTGTCGGCGGTGTGGGGAGCGTCGGCAGCGTCAGCCAGCCGCTTCCATAAAAGCCCCCGCCAAAGTTGCCATTTCCATGATCATGTCCGTCGCCGTGATCTTTCTTTGATTTGTGGTGATCCATAAACTTTGTAGCGTGAGACTGAACCGTATGTTTTTCTTTCGCAAATGCCGCCGTCGGTACTGCGACCATTCCGAGTACGAGCGTTGCCGCACTCAAACCAGATGCCAATTTGCCAAATCGTTGATTCATTGGTGACACTCCCTCAGATAAGATTCTTGGACTCTCTCAAGCCTCTACCATTTGCTTTCGTGGCACCTCTATCCTTTTTTGGGGGTCGCTCCGCACCTGTGGGAAATTTATGCGTATCTCGCAATGCACCGACCGCCGAAAACGGGAGACCTCAGTTCACCTGCACCCCATTGGATTGATTGGCGAGAAACGCGTACGTCTGATCGTAGAGCGCGCGCACCGCCGGATTCGTCGAGTAGGCCGCCTGCGTCAACACCTTCGATCCCGCATACATGGCATGCGACACTGAGCCTGTCGCCCCCGCCTGCTGGAACTGATGGAGACTGGAGAGATAGAGATTCCGATAGAGGGGGCTGATCAAGGCCGCCGTCGGCAATTCAAGCTCCACACCCATCCCGTTGTCTTTGGCGAGTTGCACCGTATTGGCAACCCGACCCGCCGGTGCCGCCTTGCCTTGAATCGCATAGTTTGGCTGAATCCACGCTGCGTTAATGCCTAGACTCTGCCAGTCCTCAATCCCCCCCGCGTCATAAAAGGGAATCCAAAAGAGCGGATAGCCCGCCTTGTGCACCATCTGGCTCGTGCCCTGAATCAGACTCACTTCACCTGGGAACGTATAGTGCACCGTCTCGTCGTTCAAATAGAATCCGGCAAGCGACAGGTTGCTGAATCCAGCCTGCTTCCACTTCGCAAGAAACGTGTTCAGATACCACTGGATCGCCGTCAGGCGACTCGCGACACTGCCTGGATCAGACGCCGTCGGCTTAAACGAGAGGATCTGTCCGCCCAAAAGCCCCCACGCTCCAGAATGGTATGACGGGTACGGCAGCGCGATCACCACTTTTTCTTTTGGGTATGGATTGTATCCAAACTTGTTCATACCTTGATCGGTCTTTGCCATCGCCTGGTTGAGCGCGCTCAACTGCTCATTTTGGGCGAACAGATTGTTGAGATAGCTCAGCCACGCCTGCTGGTTCTGCGCGAGCGTGTACGGAAGGAAGAGCACCGTGTCAAACAGCCGCCCGCCGATCTGACCGTTTTGCAGCAGGTACGATGTGACAGGCAGGAAATCTTTCGCCGTCCACGTTCCCATCTGGCCATAGCTTCCGCTGTACGCGAGCATCATGTTGCGAATCCCCGCAGAGCGCGGATCAAAAATGGTCATCATCTGGGTAAACGGCTTCGGCACTTGCGGAAGATTCGGCAGCGATTGCGACGTGGGGACGGAGAAGTCACTCCCCCAGATCCCGAGATTGCGTGTGAACACCCAATTGGTCACGGGGAACACGATGCGAAACTCACTCGCCTGCAAGTCATGCGTCTGCACGGCGAACCACTGCGTCGAGTTGCCGCTCGCACTCTGTGGAATCTTGGTCGGCACGGAGCCGAGCATGTACCACTTGCCGTATAGATTGACCTCGAAGTCGACGTGGGACGGGTAGAAAATGCCCGCTTTCGGATCTTGTTCCATCTGGATCGACAGGCCATTGATCGTATGCAGATAATAGAGGTTCACCGTGATCGTGCGGCCCTCTTGATTGAGAAAGCCGTGCCAGTGCGGATTGCCAAGCAGCTTCGCGTCGTAGCGTTTCTCAAGCTTCTGAAACTGTGCGTCGGCCGGGCCGTTTGACGTCCAGGACACGGAGCCAACGTGCGCGAAATTGACGAGTGGCGCCGCACCCGTGGCGGAGTCCTGTGCACCTGGGAGAAGCGGCGCGCCTGTGACCGGATTGACGGGCGTGGACGGTGTGGGTGTCACCGGGCTTGTGCTCGTTTGCGCGGGTGTCGAAGTCGACGGCGCGGGTGCACTCGTCTGCGTTGTCGACGGCACAGTCGTCTGCGTACTCGACGGCGGCGGTGCAGAGGTAGACGTCCCTGTGCCGCTGCTCGATGTCCCCCCACTGCCAGACGAGGTTGTCGTCCCTGTCGGCGCGATCGTCGGGGCTGGCGCGCCTGTGGCCGTTCCGTAGGTGGCGGACGTCACAGAGGGAGAAGACGCAGAGGAATTGGCAAACGCGTTTTGCGATTGCATGGAGACGAGCGGGAGCGCGGATGCGAGCGAAAGCGCGATGGACAGTGATGTAACCGTACGTTTATTTCGATGCATGAAATATCCTCCGTGTTTATGCTTTGGTTGAACATACCAAAAGGGAACACTACGCTTATGAAAAGACGATGAAAATCCTCAGTAGGTTTCAAGGCTTAGAAAATTTTAATCTTTTTTAAAGCTTCCAGGTTTAGGATAAACTTGCAGGATCAGGATGGGTTTGCAGGTATAGGAAGGGATTTATCACGCAGCCGCGCAAGTTCGCAGTTGCGTGATGAGGGGAAGGAAAGCGCAGATGCCAAACGCCAAACGAAAACTCATACTCATTCTCGGGATGCACCGCAGCGGGACGTCGGTGCTCACCCACATGATTCACAGACTCGGCGTGCCCCTCGGCGTGACACTGCGCGCGACACCCGACAACCCGGACGGCTACTTTGAGAATGAGAACCTGGTGATCGTGCAGGAGAGTCTTTTGCACGCGCTTGGGCGCACCTGGCACAGCACGGAACCCATGCCGGACGCGTGGCGGGAGACAGACATAGCGAACGAAGCCCTGGAGATCATGACAAAGCTCGTCGCGTATGAGTTTCAAAACACCGACGTGTTCGCCTTCAAAGATCCGCGCACATGCCTGCTGCTGCCGCTGTGGGCGCATCTGATTGAGTCGCTCGATCTCGACGCGCGCTACGTCGTCATGACCCGCAACCCCCACGAAGTCGCCGCATCCCTCGCCGCGCGCGACGGATTCACACAGGAGAAATCCCTCGCCCTCTGGCAGTTACACATGAACGCGATCCACGCTCACCTCGCCCTTGTCTGGCAAACGCGCGCCGATCAAGGTAAGACCGCTCAGAGCGAGGCCACGGTCATTGCGTATGACGCATTGCTCGACGATCCGCTGCGTACCTTGCATAAGCTATCTGTTGCACTCGAACTCTCCCCTGCGAGCGAAGAACAGTTGAGAAGCGCCGCCAGCGTTGTAAAGAGGGACATGCGGCATCACACGATTGCGAAATAGATAAACCACTTATCTTTCAGTTTTTATCCGCGACACCGAGGTAGCGCTTAAGCGCATCCTGAAGCAGATGAGAGAAATTCACATGCTGATCGACCGCTAGGTCATCCAACCACTTCGGGATGGTCAATGTTTTCTTGACGGCCTTCTTCTCTATTTCGTCCCGAAAAGGTGGCATCCATGCTTCAACGAGCACGATCGCCTGATTCTCGGCAACTTGCAGCTTGTTAATGGGTGTTGCTTCCGGAATTGCATCGCAATCTTGTTCCATTCCGTACAGGTGGAGTGCCATCGCTTCGCGCGCATTTTTCATTGCATCCTCCGTGCTCTGTGCGCATGGCAAACAGCCGGGGAGATCTGGAAACCGGATGGAAATACCATCATCTGCATAATCAAAAATGGCTGGATACACGTAGCGGTCTTTCGTCACGCGTTATCATCTCCTATGCACTTTCTGCCGGACTGCGCGTATTCGATGGTATTGAAAGTCTTATTGAGGTATGGGCAATTTCGCCTGCTTAAATAGGCTTCGAACCGTCCCGAGAGGTACATCTTTCACAGGATGAGTGATGGTAACTTTTCCGGGTTTTGTTGGATGTTTGTACTGGTGGTGGTCGCCAACTGCTCTGACGAAATACCATCCGTCCGCTTCGATGATCTTTATAAGCTCTCTGGACGAATAGCTTTTCATCGTCTCCATCGCCCCTGACTCTCATTATAACACGTGTAATTGAACGTATCAATTGATGGTTGGACACTATAAGAAGATGAAATCCAATACGCACCAAATCCCATTTCAATGGCGCTAAAAATAAAATCCGTAATGATGATCCGGGTCTAAACCCAAGGTGAGATTTACTTTTGGAACGCCCCAAACACCACCGAATCAATTTTCTTGCGAATAAGCCCCTCTAAAACCCACGCGTGAAACGATTTCCATAACCATTTTTGTCTTTCCCGTATGATACACGAAATTTTCATTTTTGGATTTTAGAAGTTCTCTCGTAGCTTCATGCGGGTCAGGTATAGGTCGAATGACCGCCATTTCATCCACATTCAACTTATTGCCATCCTGATGCGACTTTAACGCCTGTACGAGCACAAACTGATTTGGGAATAACTCGCGAACCTCAGACCACAACATGAGCGATCACCTCCCGTTTCATTCGTTATCGCTATTGTACCATTTCGATCCTACGCGTAAAACGAGACCCATCGATCCATGTCAGCGACCCCTTCACAAAATAACAGCTTATTGATCAGCAAAAAATAAGAACAACGCATTGACGATCAACATCGCAATGATCATACCAATCACCATCGACCAATTGGTCATGTTTACGGCATATCCGATGATCGTTGTGAGGATCAGGCCAGCGGCTGAAAATGAGAAATTGAGGATGCGTCTTCTTTTTTTCTTGGAAGAGTTCTCTTCAATTTCCTCTAAAAAAGTGTCAAGAATACGATTGACTTCGCGATTGATACTGCCATCTGCGCGTTTATTATCTAAAATTTTAGACAACTGATCGTCACTGAATTCTTTCACTGGGAACTCACTACGAAGCTGGTCTTCAACATGTCGAGTTACAATATCCCTCAAATCACTCACAAGAATAAATCCTGTTCATTTCGAATGGTATCGGCAAGTCGTTTTGCGGATTCACGAATATGCCCCATTAAATGATCTCCCAGTGCTTTGGCCATATCATCAGACACACGCGAGATACCTTTTTGTTTTAAAAATTCCTGGATATCTCGATCCAAGTGTAACTTTGAAATGCTAACATCCTTGGCGTCCATATACTTACCATCTTGTTTCTCATAGGGTTTTAAGGGAATAGACGACAACGCAAAGAATCCGATCTGACAAATCTTGATACCTGGCGTCAGCCTGATCGGTACAGCGGAGTGGTTTATCGCCAGAAGACTGATATTTCCGCGATATCCTGGATTGAGATAATGTGCTGGACTAATCATAAGGCCCAGTGATTTGATACTATATCGTTCATAAACACGCGCACTTAGCGTCTCTGGAACGTTAATAAATTCATAGGTTTGTATCAAAACAGACTCTCCTGGTTTCAGGAAAAAGTCATTCTCAGAAAGATCGATCTCCAAATAATCATCTTCGAAAACTTCTTTTCCGAGGATGATCGATTCATTCGAATTGTACTTTCGAATCGTCTGCCCTAGCCTTAGATTGATCGTTGCACCTTCAAAATCATTAGGATCAAACGGAGTGATAAGCTCATGCGTAAGCGCCAGTTTTTGTAAATCACGATCACTGAGCAAGCTATCCCCTCCCATTTGATCACTTCAAACTCATTTTCCCACAGAGCGTCCTGAGTGACAATAAACAAATGGAGCGATTATGATCTCATTGTATTTTTGTCCGTGACATCCTTACAACGATCTCAACATCGGCAACGTCGCATCCTTCGCAGACAGCACAGCTTCTGCCTCCGTCACGGGCCAGTCGATCCCAATCGCCGGGTCGTTCCAGCGAATGCCGCGATCGTGTGCCGAAGAATAGTAGGCGTCGACCTTGTAGTGGATCTGCGTGTTCGGTTCGAGCGAGCAGAAACCGTGCGCGAACCCTTTCGGGATCAAGATCTGCTGTCGGTTCTCCGCGCTCAAGGTCACACCGACCCATTTGCCAAACGTCGGCGAGTCGCGGCGAATGTCCACAGCTACATCATACACAGAGCCTGTCAGCACTCTCAAAAGCTTCGTCTGGGCCATCGGCTCTTTCTGGTAGTGGAGCCCTCGCACCGTGCCTTTTTGCGCGGAGAGCGAGTGATTGTCCTGCACGAATTCGATGTCGATTCCGCGCGCCAAAAGAATGTCTCTGCGATAGCTCTCCATGAAGAATCCGCGCGCGTCGCCGTGCGCCGTTGGCGTAATCAAAAAGACGCCTGGCAGTCCTAGCGGTTCCACCTTTATCGCTCATCACTCCTCGCGCTCGACGTGGCGTAATGCTCGACATACCACGCGATCGTCGACAGAATTCCCTGCTCAAACGTCACGTCAGGCACCCAGCCAAACACATCCTGCATCTTCTTTGCGTCAATCGCATAGCGGCGGTCATGCCCCAGACGGTCGTCCACATACGAGATCAGAGTCTCCGGCTTCCCCAGCGTCTTTAGGATCAATCTAGCGATCTCAATATTTTTCCACTCATTGTGTCCACCCACGTTATACACCTGACCGACCGTCCCTTCACGCAGCACAAGGTCAATCGCGCGACAGTGATCCTCCACAAACAGCCAATCGCGCACATTCAGCCCGTCGCCATAGATCGGCAGAGGTTCATCTCGCAGTGCCTTGCGTATCAGCGTAGGGATCAGCTTCTCGTCATGCTGGTACGGTCCGTAGTTGTTCGAGCATCGCGTGATCAGCGTCGGCAGGCCAAACGTCTCGTGATACGCGCGCACCATCAAATCGGCGCCCGCCTTGCTCGCCGAGTATGGACTGTTCGCGGCAAGCGGCGTCTCCTCCGTGAAATACCCTTTTGCGCCAAGCGTCCCGTAGACTTCATCCGTCGAAACTTGCAGATAACGCTTCACGCCATGCTGTCTCGCCGCATCCAGCAGCACCTGCGTCCCCAGCACGTTCGTCTTTACGAAAATCCCCGGATCGGCGATGCTGCGATCGACGTGCGATTCAGCGGCAAAGTTGACCACTCCGTCCACCTGCTGCATCAGGCGATCAACAAGCACCGCGTCCGTGATGTCTCCCTGCACAAACGTATAGCGCGGATGACCGTCGAAAGAACGCAATGCCTCGCGATTGGCCGCATACGTAAGCGCGTCAAGGTTTACAATGTGCAGATCCGAATGCGTCTCAAGCATCATGCGAATAAAATGACAACCAATAAAGCCTGCGCCACCTGTCACCAACAGTCGCGAAACCATGCCATCCCCCGTTTCCAAGTCTACGCTTATGCATCTCTCAGCACGCGTCGCTCTACAGCGTATTCTCCCTACTGCACTTCGGCGCGGCTGTTATCCCCGAGCACAAACGTCAGTGCCTTCGGCCGTTCAATCACCTTGGAGATGTGAACGTTCTTCCCGATCAGGCTGCTGTCGATCCTTGTCGGAATATGCTCGATCACCGTATCTTGCAGGATGATGCTGTTTTCAAGTTCGCTTCCTTCGATACGCACACCCTCGCTGATGCTCGTAAACGGCCCAATATACGAATTTCTGATCACCGCGTTTGCCCCGATCACGACAGGGCCGCGAATCACACTGTTCTCAATCACCGCGCCCGACGCGATGCATGCGCGACCGATCACCTGCGAATGTTGATCGACCGTTCCGTCACACGAAGGCATAATGTTCTCGACCATCATGCGGTTTGCCTCAAGCATATCTTCCGGCTTTCCCGTGTCTTTCCACCAACCATCGATGATGTGCGCCTCGACGCGGTATCCGTGATCGATCAGGTGCTGGATCGCATCGGTGATCTCAAGTTCTCCGCGCGCCGACGGCGCGATCTCGTTGACCGCGCGAAAGATCGAGCGGTCAAACAAATACACACCCACCAGCGCCAGGTCGCTCGGCGGAACCTTCGGCTTCTCGATCAGTCGCGTGACCTGACCGCCTTGAATCTCTGCCACGCCAAACCTTTGTGGATTAGGTACGCGACTCAGCAGAATCATTCCGTTTGGCTTGCTCGTCTGAAACTGCTCGGAAAACGCGCGCACCCCGTCACGCACCAAATTGTCCCCGAGAAACATGAGGAAATCGTCCGCGCCGATAAACGATTCCGCGATCTTGACCGCGTGCGCAAGCCCGAGCGGCGCTTCCTGCGGAATGTAGGTGATCTTTACACCAAACGCTTGTCCATCTCCTACCACGCGCTCAATCTCGGCCCCCGTATCCCCGACGATCATGCCGATCTCCGTGATGCCAGCCTCGCGGATCGCTTCAATCGCATAAAACAAGATCGGTTTGTTGGCTACAGGGATCAGTTGCTTTGCGCCCGTGTACGTGAGCGGTCGCAAGCGCGACCCTGTACCTCCACTTAGAATCAACGCCTTCACGAGGTGTGATCTCCTCCCTGAATCTCGCCAGTCTCCTGCAGATAGGCAACGAGCGCCTCTCGGTAGTGACGCAGTGGCTCATGGCCGCTGAGTCGCCACATCATGTTATCCATCACCGAATACGCCGGACGTTTTGCGGGGCGCGAAAATTCGCGCGTCTTGATCGCCTGGAGGTTTACATCAACGCCCGCCAGCGTAAAAATATCCACCGCAAACGCGTGCCACGAACAGGCGCCTTGATTGGACAGATGGTAAACGCCGTACTGCGGCGTCTCGACCAGCGCGCGAATCGCCTGCGCCAAATCGACCGTATACGTCGGACTCCCCACCTGGTCGTCCACGACGCGCGCCGCACCCTGTTCTCTCCCAATTTTCAACATCGTTTTCACGAAATTCGGGCCGTGTTTTCCATAAAGCCAAGACGTTCGCACAATATAATGTTTTTTACATAAACTTCTCACGAGCCGTTCCCCGGCGAGCTTGCTCCGGCCATACTCCCCGATTGGTCCCGTTTCGTCTTCCTCACGATACGGACGGTCACTGACCCCTGGAAACACATAATCCGTGCTCACATGAACCAACTGCGCACCGATCTGCTCTGCGGCGACTGCCACATTGCGCGCGCCGACCGCATTGACTGCGTACGCCTGATCGATCTCCGTCTCACAGCGATCCACATTCGTGTACGCCGCCGCGTTGAGAATTACGTCCGGACGATGCATCTGAACCGCCTCGCGCACCGCAAGCTCCTGCGTGATATCCAGTTCATTGCGCGTGAGCGCAATGCAGGGCGTGTCTGCAAACGCCTTCTGCAAATCCGTGCCAAGCATGCCGCCCGCACCTGTGATCAGTACATTCACGCCATCACCACGTCCCAGTCATTCACAATGTTGACTTTATCATACTCCTACTGCACACAAAAGAAACTCATGGCATATCCTCATATGCTTCTCTTTTAAAATGTTAAGCTTGCGCTGAGGCGATGGATTTCAAATTCCTTCGGACGAAAGAAAGTGTCGTGTTGGATAGAAATAGGGCGAGCGTGGTATGTCCTTGTCGAAAACGACGTGCCGCTTACGCTGATGACAAACAAAACATCTTGGTTTCTATCGACCTCTAATGCAATGATGCGGGCAGGATCCATTTTCTGTTCGCGTATTTGGACAACGAAGCTGTCATTTTTGTGTTTTTCGAACAACAACTTAGGCCGTAAGCTTTTTGACGCTATGCTTTAGCAGTAATATACGGTGTCAGAGCGATTGACCGAAGTTCTCAAGATGCTGCAACTCATCTTTGACAGTACCCCAGTCACGGCGCGGGTTTGTAGGCTCTATTTTGCCCTACAACACAAATAACCCCGTTCTCACAGGGCTACATTCGCTTGATCGGATCTTATTTTGCGTCGGCTTGGGTATCGCGAAGATAGATCGTTTTTGCAGGAAGTGGAATTTGTAGCATCTTGAGTACTTCGGCCAATCGCTCTGACGCCGGAGGCACGCTCAGGAATTC